>NZ_JAALDN010000040.1 GCF_014144855.1 Dietzia maris
CCGCGGCTCGGCCGCCTCGTCGCGCCGCTGGTCTGCACCTGCGGCGGCGGAACCGTCGGCGACCTCCGGGTGCACGATCCGGGTCGCGGACCAGCCCGCGCGCTCTGCGGACCTGGCCGCGATCTGCTGGCTGCGTCGGGCCCATTCCGCTTCGTCGGGAACGTCGACGTCGGGCACGGCGGCGGCGTCGAGCAGGTTCTCACCGTACTCGACCAGATCGGGCGCGTCGGCGTCCTCGATGACGGAGCCGAGGAGGGTCCCCCACAGTCCTGCCCGGGGCTTTCCGCTCTTGGTGAGGGCGTATCCGTGGCCGGAGACCGCGAGGCGGCTCTCCGCTCGGGTCGTGGCGACGTAGAGGAGGCGGATGCGTTCCGCGAGCGCGTGTTGCTTTTCGCGTTCGGCTGCCGCCGTGAAGGCGGGGTCACGGACGGTGGCGGAGAACGACACCGCCGGCCGGGGAGGCTCGTCGTCGGTCCACAGGAGCCGGTCCCGGCTGGTGGGCCAGCCCCGGCTCATCCCGGCCACGATGACCATCGGGTACTCGAGGCCCTTCGACGCGTGGATGGTGTTGATGCGGACAGCGTCCACCCCGATCTCGGGGATGGCGGCTTCGGGGACGCGGGCGTCCTCCGCGGTCAGCGTCAGCGCCCAGTCCGCGTAGTCACGGAGGTCGGCACGCGCTGGGTCGCTGGCGGACTCCTCCCACTGCCACGCGTGCTCGATCACGAACCGGATCCGTCGCCACAGGTCGCGCCGCCGCGGCGATTCGGCCACGGACTCGAAGACCATGCGATCGTGGACGAGTTTCTCCAGGAGTTCGCCTGGGCGCCGCGTGTGCCGCGACAGGGAGGAGAGGTATCCCATCGCGTCTGCGACGGGGGACTCCGCGAGCTCCGTGGGTGCCGGCGCGCCGGGGGCCCAGGTGCCGCCGGCGGCGCGCCAGCGCAGGAGGTCGTCGTCCCCGCAGGCGAACAACGGTGACCGCAGCGCGCCCACGAGGGACGCCTCGTCGGCGGTGTTGGCGACGGCGCGGACGGCCAGGAGGAGGTCGCGGATCTCCGGCGTCCCGTAGACGATCGAGGACGCCTCGGTGCGGTAGTCGATCCCCGCGTGGTCGAGGCAGGTCTCGAGCATCGGCAGAGAACCGCGCGACGGCAGGAGGATCGCGATGTCCGCCAGCCGCAGTGGGGTCTGCTCACCATCCTTGGACTCGTGGGTCCACCTTTCCCGGATGGCGGTGGCGATCACCCTTGCCACGTCGGCGGCCTCGGTCCAGTGGCGTTCGGTGGCCTCCTTCGAGTCGGGCGGGCAGTGATGGGGGACGTCTTCGGTGCGGAAGACGAACGGCCGGGGTCCGTGGGTGGGGTCGTGTTCGGGCCGGTTCGGTGCCGGTTCGAGGTCCCGGTACTCGGGTTGGATGCCGTCGGAGGCGATGAGTACCTCGGAGAACACCTCGTTGACCCAGCGGAGGACCGGACGTGAGCAGCGGAAGTTCGTGCTCAGTCTCTCGATGGCGGCCCCGCCCGTCGCACCGCCCGTACTGTCGGCTCCGCCCCGGGCCCGGAGATAGGTGGCGATGTCGGCGCGGCGGAATCGGTAGATGGACTGTTTGGGATCGCCGACGGTGAAGAGTCGGCCCGGTTCGGGCCCGGATCCGGCGGCCGCGGACGTCAGTAGTTCGGCGATGTCCAACTGTATGGGGTCGGTGTCCTGGAACTCGTCGATGAGAATTCGTTGGTAGCGTGCCCGGACCCGTTCGCGGACCGTCGGGTCCTGCAGTAGTTCGCGCGCGAGAACGAGCTGGTCGTGGAACTGCAGGGTGCCGTGGCGGCGCCGGTCGGCGGCGTGCCTCCGCACCACCGGGATGAGAGCGTCGAGCACCACGGCGATACGTGGGCGCCAGTGCTCGACGAGGATCGCCTCGCACATCGAGGAGAGCTGCTTGATCTCCGCCTTTATCTCCTTCACGACGTCCGTCCCGCCCCAATTCGCGCCCTTACCGCCGTTTCCCGCGGTGATCGGCTTGCCCAGGAGTTCCATCCAGGAGGGCGACGCGGACGGGTCGGACGAAGCGTCCTGCAGTGTCGCCCCCCAGGCTTCATGTGCGTCGAGGACCGCATAGAGCTTGTCCGTCTCGTCCTGGCAGGAATCCCGCCACCCGACGATCGATCCCACGGCAGCGATGATCTCGGCGAGATCCGGCGACACGGGCAGGTCGGCTGTGTCGGGGTACAGGAGGTCGGTGGGCAGGCGGTCCCAGTCGCGGTGGAGCGCCTCGACGACCTCGCGGAACGCGGAGGCCGTCACACCGGCATCGAGCATGTCGTCGACGGCCCGCGCCAGGTTGCCCGACCGGGTGGCGGTCGGGCCGCTGCCGAACAGGAGAGTTGCGCATTCCTGCCACAGGGCGTCGACGGCGCTGGACTCGGCGGTGTCCTGCTGCACGGTGACCTTCGGGGGAATTCCCGCCTCCAGGGGGTTCTCCGAGAGCAGCCGCAGGGCGAAGGAGTGCAGCGTGCCGATGGCGGCGGTGTCGAGCCCCGCGAGAGCGGCATCCGCCCGGTGGTCGCCCTCGGCGCGCTTGTCCACGAGTGTCACGCGGAGGCGATCGCGGAGCTCGGTGGCCGCCTTCTCGGTGAAGGTGATCGCGGCGATGCGGTCGACGGGCACGGCGTCGTCCAACAGCAGAGTGCTGAGGCGGCTGACGAGGGCATGGGTCTTACCGGTCCCTGCACCGGCTTCCACGAAGAGCGTGACGGAGGTGTCCGTTTCCACCCGGAGCCGGGCGGCCTGGTCGGGGAGGGTACTCATCAGGACGTCTCCGATTCGTGCTCGGTCGGATCGGCGGCGACGAGGCCGGCGAACGCGGGGTGGGATGCGAGCGGGTCCTGTCGGGACAACAGCTCCCAGGCGCGGTCGAGCTCGGAGCCGCCGATGAGCTTCGCAAGATCACGGGACGAGCCGCGCCCGCCCTTGAGGGGGAACCATCCACGCTGGAGGGCGTCCACCAGGTTGCCCACGTCAGCGCGGACCTTGTCCATGAGGTCGACGGTGACGTCGAGGGATATCTGCTCGAACTCGCCCCGTTCGGTGCAGTACCAGTAGCGGACTTCGCGGACCGGCAGATCGCGAGCGGACTCGGCGGCCGCTGCGTAGAGCGGCAACTGGAATCGTGTCCCCGAGATGGTGGGGTCCTCCTCGCTCGGCCGCTCCTCCACCGCGGGCGGCGTCCCGGTCTTGTAGTCGGTGACCCGCTGGGACTCTCCGCGCTCGTCGAGCCGGTCGATGGACCCTGCGAGGAACACCGTGGTCGTGCCGTGGGAGGTGGTCACCTCGAAGGGGATCTCGATCACGGAACCGTCGGGGGCCCCTCGGCCGAACCCGAGTTCGGTCGCGGCCGGCTCCCACCCCGCTCGGAAGTCCGTCTCGTCCTCCGAGTACCACCGGTCGAGTTCGGCCGCGAGCAGGATCTCCCGCCGTCGCCACAGTGAGGCGACGAGTCCCGGTGACGTCGCGATCGCCGCCTCGCATTCGGCGCGCAACGCGGTCATGAGCAGCTCGCGGTCCGGGCCGGCCCCGGTCTGGAGGCGATCGGAGACGTAGCGCTGGAGGATCGAGTGGACCAGGTCGCCGTAGTCGCGCAGGTCCATCTCGATTTCCGCGGCCGGGTCGTCGAGCGTCCGGACCCTCAGGACCGTGGAGAGGAAGAACAGATACGGGCTCTGGGCCCAGTCCTCCAGCCTCGTGGGAGAGAGCGGATGGTCGAGGACGGTCAGCAGGCGCGCAGCTGACGAGACATCACCGGTGAACCGCGTGAATCGTCCTCGCCGGCGATCCTGACGCATCTCGTGTGCTCGAACCAGCAGACCAGGGGCACCTGGCCGGGCCAGCCAGCCGTTGGCGGAGAGTTGCCGGATCCGCAGTTCGGAGACAGTGGCCGGGTCCGAACCGAGGGCGGCCGGCGGGGTCAGCACGCCGTCGACGAACGAGGGCACGGCGGTGACGGCCGGACACCCGGCGACGTCCTCCTGCCACTTGGTGGCACGAACCGGTTTCCCGGTGAGTTCGGACAGGGTGGGCAGGAGCCAGCGCGACGGGATCCTGTTGCCGCCGCCTCGCATCGATCCGCGGGGGAATGAGCACGTTCGGTGCTCGGAGCCGGCGCTCAGCGCAAGCTGGAGAACCCGGTACCGCTCGTCGAGCCGCTCGGAGGAGGAGGGCTCGACTGCGCCTTCGGGAACGAGAGGGTCGGGCTTGTGCAGGACCGGAAGGAGTCCCTCCGCCATGCCCACCACGCAGACGGTGTCCAGGTCGCGCCCCACGGCGTCGTCGATCGGACCCAGCGCGACCCCGGCGCCCTCCTCGCCCACGCGGTCGACGATTCCGTCCAGCCGCGTGGCGAGCGCACCGACCACTCGATCCCGGGTGATGGCGGGCGCGATGGTGTCGAGATCCCCGAGAGAACCGACCACCACCAGTGCGGCTGCCCGGGCGGGACTCTGACGGAACAGTGAGGTGATCAGTCCGGTGACGGCCTCCGCCGCCTCGGCCCAGGAACGCGCGGCGTCGACGGCGGCGAGCTCGGAGCGGATGGTCCCGATCAGGCGTAGGAGAGCAGCCGCCGCGGCCCGTTCGTTCTCGCCGAGGGCCCCGGGCTCCCCCCGCAGCCGCAAGTGATCGGCCAGTCGGTTCCAGTCGCCGGCGCCGATGACGGGGAAACGCGTTCGGGTGAGGATCTCCAGGCGCCTGGACGAGACGGCAGCACCCTCCTCGTCGAACGGGACGATCGCGCCCTCGGCGATGATCGACAGCAGGTCGGCGCGGGGCATCCGGCCGGCGTCGAGTCCCAGTAGCCTCACCAACGTGCGGCCGGCCGGAGAGCGACCCGGCCCGGCGTCGGAGGGGCCGTAGACGGCGATCCCGGCCTCCCCGAATGCTCGGTGGAGAAGCCGCAGGTAGGGGTCCGGTGACGGGTAGTAGACACCGATCCGGTGGCCGGGGACCCCGTCCGCCAGGCGCGAGCGGACGAAACGGACCACCGCGCGCACCTCGTCATCGGAGTCCGACGCGTGGAGGACGTGGGTGCCGGTGATCGCCTTCGCGCTGCCGGGCTCGGCGGCGGAGGCGAGGTGCTCCGATCCGGTACCGGGGAGGGGAGATATGCCGCGCTGTTCCAGCGCGGACCGCAGCCTGCGCTCGGCCCGCGTTCCGCGCAGCGGGGCCGCCAGGACGATCCGCCCCAGCACATCCAAACGCTCCAGCGCGGTACTCACCGCCTCGAACTGCGTGTAGTAGGCGTCACCCGTCATCGCGCGGGCCTCGTCGGCCAGCCGGAGGACCTCCGAGTGCAGCCGGGTCTCCGCGGTGACCGAACCCGGCTCGACGGTCCCCAGACGCAGGCACGCCTGGGCGACGGCCTGTCCCGTGACGGGTTCGGATGCCACTGCCTCCAGATGTCCGGGATCGCTGTCCAGCGCCTTCTCGACCGCGGCGGCGAGGAGGGGGAAGGGGAGCGCAGCCCGTGGGGCCAGTGCAGGAGCCGAGAGTTCGCTGATCACCTGGTCGGCGGTTCTCACCGCCACGTTGACCGCCCCGCCGTCGAGCGCGAGCGCCCGGACCACGTCCCTGGCCGCACCGAACGACGGCACCAGGACGGTGATCCGGCCGAGCGGGTCGGTGCCGCGGAGACGGCGGACCTCGGCGACGAGGGCGCTGGGATGAGCCTGGGATCCGGTCACACCGCCATGGTGCCCCACCGGTACGACAAGACCGTTCAGCTGATGCCGATCGCGCGGGTCGCGGCCGTCGCCCATCGCACCGGGTCGATGGTGACCCCGGGATGATCCTGCCGGTGCGGAATCACCGCCTCGACCACCCGGAACGGCAGGTCGAGGGCGGGGTCGGCGGGATCGAGGTCGGGTCGACACAGTGCGACGAGTTCCCGGTAGATCCCTCTGAGTTCCGAGCGCGCGCCGCGGAAACCGGCGAAGTCCTCCCCTGTGACCTCCGGGAGCACGTACAACATCCCGATGTTCCAACGTGAGGCGAGCAGGCCCTCGACGTCGACTGTCGCCAGCGTCAGCAGCGTCTCCCGGGGGTCCCGCCCCTCGGCGCGCAACCGGCGGGCCATCTCCAGGGTCGGCCCGACCGTCGTGTCGAGGAGGGAGCCGAGGATCGCGGCTTTCGTCGGGAAGTGCGTGTAGAGCGACGCCTGGCGCACCCCGACGGCGTCGGCGATGGCGCGGGTGGAGGTGGCGGTGTATCCGCGGGTGGTGAACAGTTCCGCCGCGGCATCGAGGATTTCGTCGGCCGGAGTGGCTCCGGGGCGCCTGCGGTCCACGAGTCGGGGTCGGCCGGGTGTGTCCACGGAGGTCCTTTCGCCACGCCGGTCCGGCGATGTTTCTCGTCCCGGCCGTCAGGTGGCGTGGGGGTCGACGGACCGGTCCATCGTGACACGGAGGAATTCGAACCGGTGCGCCGTGGGATCGACGGTCCTGCGGGGAGGAGTCGGCAAGGAGGATACGGCGGCCTGCACCCACGTCGCACGGGAGGTACGGGTGAAGTCGAGGTCCGCGCCATGCGCGCGTGCCGCGAGCAGGGCGGCGACGGCTGCGGCGCGCCCGTTTCCCTCGCGGAACGGGTGCACGTGGTTGAAGCGGGCGTACCAGTCGGCCAGGGCCAGGGCGATGGTCGCCCTCCGGGGTGCGGGTGCACGTGCGGAGTCCAGCGCTCCGGCGACGAGGTCGGCCGGTCGTTCCAGCGGGGCGACGAGGGCGGGGACGCGGTCTGCCGCGGCGAACACGGAACCCTGCTTGGACAGGCCGACCATCCGGGGGAGGCCCGCCCAGGCGTAGACATCGCCGAACAGTGCGGCATGGATGCCGGAGACGGTCGTCGGAGCGGACGCCGGCTCACGGAGAAGACGGGCCCCCGCGGCGACCGCCAGGAGGGCTTCCGCCCGGGCCAGGGGCCTCTCCGTGGTGATGCCGAGGGAATTCTCCAGTACCCGCGTTCCCCGGAGGTAGTACGGGACGCGGCGGGCCAGGATCCCGGGCCGGGGCCGTCGTACGGCCTCCGGCGGTATCGACTCGAGGACGTGGAGGCGTATGAGCCGATCGGAGGCGCCCCGGTCGACGAGATCGAGGACCTCGTCGTCGTCGACCCCCGGTGCCCATCCCTCCAACGCCGAGATGGCGAGCATCGCGGCGGTGCACGGGTGGCGGGTCACCCCGGATCTCGGATCTGGCCCGCTGACCGGAGGTAGTCGAGGGCGCGCTGGACGCCGGAGATCTCCCGCGCGACGGACCGGAGTCCGGCGCGTTCGGCCGTGGTGAGCACGGAGAGCGGGACCCGGTCGGTTCCGGGGCCGTCGGGGTCCGCCCGCAGACGGACGTCCCACCGTAGACCGGTGACGAATCGGGCGGCCACGCGCAGGGACTCCCACCGGTCCGGCGGAAGGAGATCCGGGTCGGCGGCCAGTTCGAGGCGCGAGCCCGTGCTGGTGGTGGCCACCCCGGCGCGCAGGGCGGACCACCGCGCGATCTTGACGACCGGGGTGATGACCGCTGTCTTGAGGTCGACCACGGGGTCTCCGCGGAACGTCCGGCCGAGTCTGGACGGCACGGAGGCCCGGGTCGAGAGCGCGTCCGCGAGAACGTCTGCGAGCACGGCCGGATGAGCACGAACGGCATCGACGGCCATGCGCGGCAGGAGGTCCGGGTCGCGTCGGTCGTCGGTGAGGGGGCGGGCGTCGGCGAGCAGGCCCAGGTGCACGACCCCCAGGTTCCGCGCGGGCGCGTCCGCCCAGCCCTCGGCGGCCGTGGACCATCCGGCGCGCGTCCGGACGAAGCGGGGATCGGCGGCCGAGGCCGCGGAGGTCTCGGCGTACCACGGTGGTGTCGAGAGATCGGTGGCCGCGACGGCGCGCCGGACCGCGCGGGGGTCCCGGTGGTCGACGACGGCGAGGGATTCCAGGTCACTGCCGGGGACCGCCTCCCCGCGGCCCACCGAACCGGTGACCCACACGGTGTCCGCCACGGTCGGGCCGAGCCTCGATTCCAGTTCTCGTCGCAGGTCGTCCGACCACGCGCGAGTGCGATCATCGTCGCCGGCCCGGGGAGGTGTCATGGGGTCATTCGACCACGTCAGACGGCCGGTGCGTCAGCCGGGAGCGGGCGCGAGTGCCTGTTAATCCGATCGAAACATGGTGCAACCCGGGTGTCATGCGTCCGAGCAAAACTGTCACACGACAGGAACCGCGGTCGCCGAGATCGGGTTCATCGGCCCGCCCCGAGAGGAGCACCGGACATGAGCGACTCACCCGGTCTCACCACCCCGGTTCCCGAACGCCGGGGTGATCACGACGACCTCGCAGACTTCGGCTACGAACAGCAACTCCATCGGAGTCTCGGCACGTTCGCGTCATTCGCGGCCGGGTTCTCGTTCGTCTCCATCCTCACGACGATCTTCCAGCTCTTCGGCCTCGGGTACGGGTTCGGAGGCCCCGCCTTCTTCTGGACCTGGCCGATCGTCTTCGCCGGCCAGTTCCTCGTGGCGTTGTGCTTCGCCGAACTGGCGGCCAGGTACCCGATCTCGGGCGCGATCTACCAGTGGTCCCGCCGGATGGGCGGGGAGATCGTGGGGTGGTTCGGCGGGTGGTTCATGATCCTCGCCCAGATCGTCACCGCCTCGGCGGCGGCCATCGCCCTGCAGGTCGTCCTTCCGAGCATCTGGTCCGGCTTCCAGATCATCGGCGACGACCCGGCGCTGACCTCACCATCCGGATCGACGAACGCCGTCCTGCTGGGATCGGTCCTGCTCGTCATCACCACGGTGATCAACTCCATCGGCGTCCGGTGGATGGCCTACGTCAACAACATCGGCGTGACTTGCGAGATCGTCGGTGTGATCGCCGTGGTCCTCGCGTTGTTCACCCACGCGGTCCGCGGCCCCCAGGTCGTCTTCGACACCGCGGGCATGGGGGATCAACCCGGGTACATCTGGGCCTGGGTGGTCTCGGGACTGATGGCGGCCTATGTCATGGTGGGGTTCGGCTCGGCCGGCGAGCTCGCGGAGGAGACGGTCAATCCCCGCCGCATCGCGCCCCGGACGATCCGGATGGCACTGACCGTCTCCGCCATCGGCGGTGGACTGATGATCCTGGGAGCGCTCATGGCCGCGCCCAGCCTCACCGACGGGCGTCTGGCGACCGAGGGCCTTCCCTACGTACTTAACTCGGTCCTCGGGAACTTCTGGGGGAAGGTGCTCCTCGCCGACGTCGTCGTCGCGATCTTCATCTGCACCCTCGCCATCCAGACCGCCGCCACCCGGCTCATGTTCTCCATGGCACGCGACGGCAGGCTCCCGTTCTCGACGACTCTCTCGCGCGTCCACCCGCGGACCGGGACCCCGATCGCGCCGTCCGTTCTGATCGGACTGGCCTGCATGGGCATCCTGCTGGTCAACGTCGGCAACTCCGCGATCTTCGCCACGCTCGCCTCGGTGTGCATCATCCTCATCTACCTGGCCTACCTCTGCGTGACCGGACCGCTGCTCATGCGTCGACTCAAGGGGTGGCCGAACGGCCCCCGGCTCACCGACGCCGAGGGCAGGCCCCTGTTCTCGCTCGGCCGCTGGGGGATCCCCGTCAACGTCCTCGCCGTGGCGTACGGACTGCTCATGACCATCAACCTCGCCTGGCCACGGGCCGAGATCTTCGACCCGTCTGGTGAGACACCGTGGCTGCGGTGGGCGGGCGTGGCGACCGTCGTCGCCGTGGTGGGCGTCGGCATCCTGTGCTTCCCCCGCGGCAAGACCCACCCCAACCCCGTCCAGATCGGAGAGTGACCAGTCATGACCAGCACCACCGCACCCGGCCCCGCAGGAACATCCACCACCTCGGGTGCCCGCCGGCACGCCCGCGCCCAGGCAGGCACGATCACCGACGCCATGCCGGTCGTCCCCGCCACCGACTGGCCCGATCCGCCGGCGGACGTCCCGGCTGACCGACTGACGTGGGCCGAGTCCATCCCCGGTGGCCGGTACACCGCGGTCACCCTGGCCCGGGGCACCCGGATCCGACTCACCGACCGGGAGGGCACGGCCTGCGCCTCGCTCATGATGTGGCGCGCCGACGCTCCCTGGGAGCGACTCAACACGGCCGACACGGTGAAGGTCCCGTGGCAGGCCTACCTCGGGACCGGCCATCCGCTGCTCTCGGACCAGGGGCGCGTGCTCGCGACGATCGTCGCGGACACCTCCGGCCACCACGACGCGCTGTGCGGGGCCTCGACCCTGGCCGGCAACGTCGCCCGCTACGGGGCCGGCGCGCCGGAATCGGAGTCACCGGCCGGACGGGAACTGCTGCTACTGGCGGCGCTCAAGAACGGACTGGCCGAACGGGACCTGCCGCACACCGTCTCGTTCTTCCACGGGATCCGGGTCGACGCGGACGGTTCGCTGGTGTCCACCGGAAACGCGGGCGCGGGCGCGACGATCGACCTCGTCGTCCACCTGCCCGTCGTGCTGGCCGTGGCGGTCGCCGACCATCCGCTGGATCCGTCGGAGCAGTACCACTCGGGGACCGTCGAGCTCCTGGCGTGGAGCGCGCCGCAAGACCTCGACGCACTCTGCGAGGGAACCCTCCCCGGCGTCGGGGACGACCTCGAATACCGCCGTGCCGTCGCCAACTCCGAGGCCGCCCACCGCGCCTCCACCCAGATCGACTGAGGAGAACCCCCATGACACCCACGACCGTCTCCGCCGACCCCCGGACCGGCGCCGCCGACGACCTCTCGCTCGCAGACGGGGCCGTGGTCGCCGATGAGATCGTCGCCGCCAGGGCCGCCTGGTCACGCGTCCTCCACGAGGGGCAGACCCTGACCATCGTGGACCTCGAGGGCAACCAGGCCGTCGACACACTGTTCTACGACGCGCACGACCCCACCCGCCGCTACAGTGCCCCGGCGACCGTTGCCGCCCAGGGGTCGATCTTCCTCACCACCGGCAGTGTCCTGCGGGACGACGCCGGGGACCCACTGGTGACGATCACGGCCGACGAGGTGGGCAACCACGACACGCTCGGCGGGGCCTGTTCGCAGGAGTCCAACACCCTGCGGTACGGCCACCACACGCGCCACCAGCACGCCTGCGTGGAGAACTTCCTCCGGGAAGGCGCCCGGTACGGGCTCGGAAAGCGGGATCTGGTCCCCAACGTCAACTTCTTCATGAACGTCCCCGTCGACGGCGACGGCACGCTCGGGATCGTCGACGGGCTCTCCGCACCCGGCAAGCGGCTGTCGCTGCGCGCCGACCGTGACGTGATCGTCCTGGTCTCCAACTGTCCGCAGATCAACAACCCGTGCAACGGCTTCGATCCGACGGCGGTCCGCATGATCGTCACCGCCTGAACCGGGCCCACCGCCACATCACGTCCCTCACTCTCCAGAGGAGAACCACCATGTCCCGCCTCGAGATCCTCGCCCCCGGGCTCATCACCACCGTCCAGGACTGGCCCGGCCGAACCGGGTACTGGGGCGTGGGCGTTCCGCCGTCCGGTGCGATGGACTGCCAGTCCCTCCGGTTGGCCAATATCGCCGTGGGCAACGCGGAGGGCGCCGCCGGGCTGGAGTGCACGCGCGGTGGTCTGAGGGTCCGGCCGGACTCCGCGGTCACGGTGTGCGTGGGCGGCGCCCACGTGCGGCCCACGGTGGACGGCCAGCCGGTTGCCCAGTGGAAGCCGGTGCGGCTCGAGGCCGGATCCGTGCTCGACGTCCCGGTGATCACGGGGCCGGGCATGCGGGTCTACGTCGCGGTCCGGGGTGGGATCGACGTCGAGCCGTACCTGGGGTCGTCGGCGACCTTCACCCTGGGACGGTTCGGCGGACACGAGGGGCGCTCTCTGGTCGCGGGGGACACATTGTCGGTCGGAGAGCCCGGACCGGGTGTACCCCGCCGGATCCTCGCCGAGGAGATCCCTGCCATCGGGCATCACTGGCACGTCGCCGTGGCCGAGGGGCCCCACGGCGCTCCCGACTTCCTCACCCGCGCCGGGATGGACGAGCTGTACGCGTCCACCTACTCGGTGCACTTCAACTCCGACCGCACGGGCGTCCGTCTCGAGGGGCCGCGACCGAAATGGGCCCGGCCCGACGGAGGCGAAGCCGGACTCCACCCGTCCAACCTGCACGACAACGCCTACTCGGTGGGGGCACTGGACTTCACCGGCGACACCCCTATCCTGCTGGGTCCGGACGGGCCGAGTCTGGGAGGTTTCGTCTGCCCGGTGACGGTGGTCAGCAGCGACCGGTGGAAGCTCGGGCAACTCGCTCCCGGCGACACGGTGCGGTTCGTCCGCGTGCGGGTGGACGCAACACCCGAGCGCGCCGGTATCGGCGGCGCGGGGAGTGCCGGCCGGCCCTACGTCCTCGGTGACGGCGGGGACCGCGACGACGGCGTGCTGGGCCGCGGGCACACCGCCGACGGCGTCACCGAGGTGACGTACCGCCGCGGCGGTGACGACAACGTCCTGGTCGAATACGGGCGAATGGAACTCGATCTCGAGCTGCGCGCCCGCGCCCACGCCCTCTACCTGCACCTGCTCTCGAATCCCGTGCCCGGCCAACAGGACCTCACGCCCGGCATCCGGTCGTTGCAGGTAAAGATCACTCCCGGTCGCAGCTCGGTGGCCGCCACGCTGGACGCCCTGCGTGAGGCCGAGGCCGCCCTGCCGGCCGCCGAGGATCTGGTGGTGTCGAGCAGGCGCGTCCGGCTTCCGCTGAGCTGGGACGACCCCGCCACCAAGGAGGCCATCGAGCGGTACATGTACGGCGTGCGAGACGACGCCCCGTGGTGCCCGTGGAACATCGAGTTCATCCGCCGGATGAACGGCCTGGAGAGCGCCGACGACGTCTACCGCACCGTCTTCGACGCCGAGTACATGGTGCTCGGGCTCGGGGACGTCTACCTCGGAGCCCCGGTGGCCACGCCCCTGGACCCGCGCCACCGCCTCGTGACGACCAAGTACAACCCCGCCCGGACGTGGACAGCGGAGAACTCGGTCGGGATCGGCGGCGCCTATCTCTGCATCTACGGGATGGAGGGGCCCGGCGGCTACCAGTTCGTCGGCCGCACCACGCAGGTCTGGAACCACCGGCACCCTGAACCCGCGCCGGGCTTCGACGCCGAGCACCCGTGGTTGTTGCGGCACTTCGACCGCATCTCCTGGTATCCCGTCTCGTCCGAGGAGCTGGCGGACCTCCGGGCGGATACCGCTGCCGGCCGCGGTCTCGTCGACATCACCGACGACACGTTCTCCCTGGCCGAGCACAATGCCTTCTGCGCGCGGGAGGGCGAGTCCATCGCGTCCGCGAGGCGCCGGATGGAGCACGCCCGCGCCGAGGAGTTCGCGCGCTGGGCCGCCAGTGGGGAGCTCAGCGCATGAGCGCCACGACGACGGGGGTCCACGCAGGCGCTGCCGCTGAGGCGCTGGTCGACGACGTCTTGGCCCGGCTGGCCGAGGCCGACCGGCCGGAGGTGTTCCTGCAGGTCCGCGATCGGGAGGACCTGGTGGCCGACATGGCGGCCTCTCTCGCCGGCGGCGGGCCCCTCGCGGGCATGACCCTGGCGGTCAAGAACAACGTCGACGTGGCGGGACTGCCCACGACCGCCGCTTGCCCGGGTTACGCCTACCTCCCGGAGCGGGACGCGGTGGCCGTCGCACGACTGCGCGCGGCAGGAGCGGTGGTGCTGGGGGCGACGAATCTCGACCAGTTCGCCACCGGTCTCGTGGGCACCCGTAGCCCGTACGGGGCCGTGCGGGCAGCTCACCGCCCCGGCCACATCTCAGGGGGCTCCAGTTCGGGTTCGGCCGTGGCGGTGGCGCTGGGGATCTGCGACCTGGCCATCGGCACGGACACCGCCGGGTCGGGCCGGATCCCGGCCGCACTCAACGGGATCGTGGGGATCAAGCCCACTCTCGGCGTGGTCTCCACCGACGGGGTCATCCCGGCCTGCGCCAGCTATGACTGCGTGACGGTGTTCGCGCGCGACGTCCATACCGCCGGGCGGGCGACCGCGGTGATGGCCGGCGGAGAGGGCACCCGGAGGTGGCCGACGGACACACCACTCGCGGCCGGACCGGGGGCGACGCTCGCCGTCCCCCGTGAGTTGGTGGCGATGGCCCCGGGTTGGGCCGAGGCCTTCGCGGCCGCCGTCGACCGGGCCCGGTCGCTCGGATACCGGGTGGTGGAGATCGACCTCGCGCCGTTCCTGGCGGCAGCGCGGTTGCTCTACGACGGTGCGCTCGTCGCGGAACGATACGAGGCTGTCGGCGGATTTCTCGATTCCGCCCGGGGCGCGGACGCGGGCGTCGATCCGATCGTCGACGGCATCATCGCACCCGCTCGCGATATCGCCGCGGTGGATCTGCTGCGGGACCGGCGGAGAGTCGAGGGGCTGCGACGCGAGGCTCTCGCCGAGCTCGACCGACTGGGTGCGGCCGCCCTGCTCGTGCCCACCGCGCCGTTCCACCCGACGATCGCCGAGGTCGACTCCGACCCGATCGCCCTCAACAGCCGGATGGGTACCTATACGAATTTCTGCAATCTCTTCGACCTCTGCGCGGTGGCGGTGCCCACGGGTGAGATCGACGAGGGGGATCGCGGGAGGGCATCGTTCGGCGTGACCGTGGTGGGGCGGCCCTTCCACGACGGTCCGGTGGCCGACATCGCGGCCGACCTCGCCGGCGACGCCGGGTCCGAGGCGGAACCGTTCGCTCCGTGGCCGCTGCGCGCGGGGGCGCCGGCGGTCGATCTGGTGGTGTTCGGCGCACACCGCCGCGGGGGCCCGCTCGAACACCAGCTCACCTCCCGCGGCGCCGCGTGGCGTGGACCGGTCCGCTCCAGCGCCGACTACCGGATGTACCGGCTCGGCACCGAGCCACCCAAGCCGGGGGTCCTGCGTCACCCGGACGGCGCCGAACTGCTCGGGGAGCGGTGGATGATGTCCCCGGCCGCGTTGGGAAGCTTCCTCGACGAGCTGCCCAGGCCGATGCAACTCGGTCGGGTGACGCTCGAGGACGGCACGGAGATGGTCGGCTTCGGTTGCGAGCCCACGGCCGTCACCCCGGAGGCCGACGACCTCACCGAGCGCGGGGAGTGGCCGATCGGGTGAGGAACGGTTCGATGCCTGATTTCACCGGACGGCAGATCTGCCGGGGGCGGTGGAGGGCGAGTCCATGAGTTCCGCTAATGTCCTACCCCGTGCCACGAGCACGGCCCTGTGGCGCAGTTGGTTAGCGCGCCGCCCTGTCACGGCGGAGGTCGCGGGTTCGAGTCCCGTCAGGGTCGCCGGAGAGAGCCGGTGCATTCAGGTCATCGAATGCACCGGCTCTCGTCTGTGCTGCTACCGCGGCCCCAGCCTCGCCGCGATCGCGTCCCGCGTCGAGGAGAACGTGAACAGGAAGTGTTCGAGCGCTACCTGGGCGTGGCGGGGGAGCAGCGGGGCGACCGGCACGGTGGTCCGCTGCAGGACGTGCCGGCCGTCGAGGATCCACGACGTGCGGTCGTCGTCGAGATTGAGTCGAGCCAGCTCGAGCGCCGCGTCGGACCTGGAGCGCACTCCCCGCACGACCCACGCCCAGATGCGTGCGTACGGCTCGTCCTCGTCGAATGAGACGTGCATCCGGTGGCCGACGTGGTCGAAGACGATGGCCCCGTGGTCGTCGACCACGCAGGCCCGTCCCGTGACTCTCTCGACGATCGCCTCGAACCGTTCCCGGGCGTCCTCGTGGTCGGCCACCTCCACCGCCACGTCGATGGGGTTCGGGTGGTCGGCGGGGTCGTTGCCGATGGGGATCGAGTCCCAGCGGAGCAGACGCAGCGGTCCGGTGTGCCGCCCGACCGTGCCCTGGCAGCGCAGGGTCAGCAGTTGGGGGTGCGGTACCCCGAGCCGGTCGCGGCAGGCATCGACGACCGCCCGGGCGATGGTGGCGGGCGCGGCGGGGGCGGTGTGGGCGATCATCTCCTCCACGAGGGGGTGACCGGCGAGGCGCACGGTCACCCAGGCGCGCTCGCCGCCGGGCGCGAGGTGGACGATGCACCGCCCCCGCGTTCCGGACGCGTCGGACGGCGGGGTGAACTCCATCGCGCCGACCGCCCCCGGCCTGCGGAGATGCCCGGCCAGTGTGGTCTCGAAACCGTCCCAGGGGTCCTCCGCGGGACGCAGCGGCGCGCTGCCCGGGCCGGAGAGCTGGTCACGCACGGCGTCATCCCACCGGTGCGAGGGCGGCCACGTCGTCGACCGCCCGGCGGAGTTCTCGCGAGGCGGTGCAGTCACCGAGCCGTTCGGCGACGGCGTCGGCGATCGCGCGGTAGAACCACAGTTTCTCCTCCGGCCCGGCGTTGAACAGGCCCCACATGTCACCGCCCAGCCGCTCGTGCGCGGTGACCATCGAGCGCAGGTTGTGAATCTTGTCGGCGGCCGAGATGAGCAGGCACTCGTGGGAGTCCTCGGCCAGTCGCGCGAGGTAGCCCTCCTTGCGCACCCGCCACGGCGGGGTCTGGACACCGGCGGTCTTCTCCTCCGACACGCCGCGGACGAGTTCCGTGACCCGCTCGCCGAACTCGGCGGTCATGTCGTCGGCCGAGTACACCGTTGGCGGCACGTCCTCCAGGACGTCGTGCAGCAGCGCCGCGACCGCCACGTCCTCGTCGGAGGTGAAGTCCGAGACGATCAGCGCCACCGCGACCGGGTGGGCGATGTAGGGCGTCGGGTCGTCCTTGCGGGTCTGGCCGGCGTGGCAACGGGCGGCGACCGCGAGCGCGCGGTCGAGGGTGGGGGTCCAGGTGAGCGACATGGTGCACTCCTCGAGGGGAGAGGTCCCGACGCCGGGCGACGCCGCCGGGTCGTGGGTGGAACCGGCGGTGACCGGTGTCCCTTCCACACTCCCGAGTACACACCACGGGTACGACACGGGGGAACCGATCGGCGTGGGGCGCGCGTCGTACATGGTGAGGACGCCACGGGGGCGTCCCGGTAGTAGACCGGAACGACGACGAGGAGGGCTCGTGCCCGACGGGACGATCAGGGCGGATGCCGGGAAGATCGCGAGCGCGGTCTCGGTGTTCCGCGACTGCGGGGAGGCGGCCGCGGAGGTGACATTTCCCGAGGTCACGGCACGTCTGGGCGGCGGTCTTCCGGGCGGGTCGGCGATCGAGCAGGCGGTGGACCGGGCGTGCGGTGCTGCCGCGGTGTGCGCCTCGAGAATCGCGGGTCGGCTCGGGGGCCTGGCCGACTTCGCTGCCGAGGCGCACCGGTTCCTCGAGGCCGAGGATGAGGACTTCGCGGCTCTCCTCGCAGCGGTGGCCCGGCGGTGAGCTGGACAGTCGGCGACATTCGTCGTTGGGACGTGTCCGCAGTGGCGGGCGCCGGCGGCGAGGTCGGGCGGCGGGGCTCGGTGGCGGAGGGCATCCGGAGGGACCTGGTCGACGGTGCGGTGGAGCTGGATGATGGCTGGGACGGGGAGGCCGCTGACGCCGTTCTCGACACCGTGGAACGTGAGAAGTCGCACGTCAGCACGCTGGCTGACGGACTAGAGGATCTGGCTGATGCTCTCCGGAACTCGCACGCTGCGCTGGGGCCGGCAGTTCAGACGGTTCGAGATCGGATCGCCGATGCCGAGGCAGCCGGACTGCAGGTGGGCGAATCGTCGGTGCGTCCGTTGTCTGGTCGCGACGACATCGATCAATCGACGGTAGATGAGCATGCGGAGGCGATCAGCTCCGCGGTCGACACCGTGCGCTCCCTCGATGATCACTACGGGCGCCAGATAGACGGGATCGCCGCCCGGCTGCACGCCGCGATCCCACCTGAGGTCGACCGGTCGCCGATCCCGGGCCCGGACGACCCGTGGCCCGGTCGCGGTGTGGACGCGATGACTGGGGCCGCGTCTCGGGGCTATCCGGACGTCGCCGATGAACTCGATCCACTGACGCGGGGGAAGCACATGCTCAACCCGGCCCCTGACGACTTCGGCAGAGCCGCGGCGACAGGACTGCGGGGACTCGGTAGGGTCGCCGGTCCGGTCGGTGGCGGGCTTACGGTGTACGACGGCGTGAAGGCCCACGCCCAGGGGAAGACGTCGACCGGCGAGGCCGTCGCGGAGACCCTCGGGGCTCTGGGTGGCGGCGCGCTCGGAGGCGCCGCAGCCGGCGCCGTCGCAGGAACGATGTTCGGTCCCCTCGGCACGTTCATCGGCGCCGGCATCGGTGCGGCCGTCGGGACGTACCTGGGACAGCAGGCGGGCGATATGGCTCACGACCGGTACCGGGCCCACACGGCAGAGAGGTGACACGACCATGAGGTATGGGCAGAGATGGGACGACCCGTCGGAACGCGACCCGCACCCCTACGAACACCCCGCCCTGGAACCGGAACCCGGATTCTGGGACGGCAAGTGGGAAGAGTTCAAGCGGCGGTTCATCCAGATGGCCTGGGAGGATCACTACAGCCGGACCGTCCTCATCCTCTCGACGGTGGGATTCGTGGCGACATTCATCTGGATGTGGTTCACCGGTGAAACCTGACGCTCACCCCTAGAACGTCTTGGCGTCGATCACGAACCGGTACCGGACGTCCGAGCTCACAACACGGTCGTACGCCTCGTTGATCTTGTCTGCCGAGATGAGCTCGATGTCGGCCGTGATCCCGTGCTCGGCGCAGAAGTCGAGCATCTCCTGGGTCTCCGGGATCCCCCCGATCATGGATCCGGTCAGGATCCTGCGCCCAGCGGCGACGGACCCTGCCCGCACCGACATCGGCTCGGTCGGGATGCCGATGTTGACCAGCGCCCCGCGCGGCTTGAGCGTGGCGAGGAACCGGTCCATCGGCAGGCTCGCGGAGACGGTGTTGAGGATGACGTCGAAGGTGCCGCGGAGCTCCCGGAGGGTGGCCTTGCCCTCGTCTCCGGCGGTCGCGTAGTGCTCCACGGCGCCGTACTTCAGCGAGTCGTCCCGCTTGGAGGTGGTCTGCGACAGGACCGTCACCTCGGCACCCATCGCCACCGCGAGCTTCACCCCGACGTGTCCGAGTCCGCCCATGCCGATCACCGCGACCTTTGTGCCCGGGCCGACATTCCACTGCTTCAGCGGCGAGAACATGGTGATCCCCGCGCACAGCAGCGGCGCCGCCGCGGCCGGGTCGAGCCCGTCCGGTACGGACACCACCATGGGCTCCTCGACCACGATGTGGGTCGAGTAGCCGCCGTTCGTCACCGGGCCCTCGGGGTCGCCCTCGGGCAGCGGGGAGCCGTAGGTCGCGACCGACCCGCGCTCACACTCCTGTTCCTGGCCGGCCTGGCAGGAGGCGCACTCGTGGCAGGCGCCGACCAGGCACCCGACGCCCACGCGGTCGCCCACCGCGTGCCGGGTGACCTCGGAACCGACCTCGCGGACAATGCCGACGATCTCGTGCCCGGGCGCCACGGGGTAGGTGGTCTTCCCCCACTCGCCGCGCACGTGGTGGATGTCGGAGTGACAGATGCCGGCGTACTCGATCTCGATGAGCACGTCGTCCGGGCCGGTGTCCCGACGCCGGATCGTGGTCTTCTCCAGGGGTGCGTCCGGTGCGGTGGCTGCGACGGCGGCGACGTCCATGTGTGGTCTCCCGTTGATCGAGTCGGATTCGTGGTGCGAACTGTCCAGTCGGAGTGCTCGCCACAGTAGAGGCGCGCGCGTTCCGCTGCAGAAAACCGAGTGCCGGGGCGGTTCCCGTCCGCGATTCCCTAACGCATGTCAGCGCCGTGGTTATGATCCAGACCACACCGCCACCCGTGAAGGAATTCCCACATGGCCGACACCGTCCGTGAGCAACTCCGCCGCCATGCCGACTCCGATTCCGTCGCGATCCGCTACGACGACACCTCGATCACCTGGCGTGACTACCTGGCGGGCGCCGACGCCCGGGCCGGCGCCGTCACGGGGATGTTGGATCCCGCGCGGCCGCTCCACGTGGCCACGCTCCTGGAGAACACCCCGGAGATGCTCTACGCGTTGGCGGCCGGCGCGCTCGGCGGATACGTCACGGTCGGCCTCAACGCCACCCGCCGGGGGGAGGGGCTGGCCCGCGACATCCGCAAGTCCGAGTGCCAGGTCATCCTCACGGACTGCGAACTCAAGCCGCTGATGGACGGCCTCGATCTGGGTGAGGTCAGCGTGATCGACACCGACTCCGACGAGTGGGCGGCGCTGGTGGCGTCGTCGTCCGCCCCCCAGGACCCGCCGCCTGTGGAGGCCATGGACCCGTTCATGCTCATCTTCACCTCGGGCACGTCGGGTGATCCGAAGGCGGTGCAGGTCGGCAACTTCACGGTGACGATGTCCGGGGAGAACCTCGCGCCGTCGTTCGGACTGACCTCCGAGGACGTGCTGTACCTGTCCATGCCGTTGTTCCACTCGAACGCCATCATGAGCGGCTTCTCCCCGGCGATCGCGGCGGGCGCCACCATGGCGCTGGCCCGCCGGTTCAGTGCGACCCGGTTCGGGGACGACATCCGTCGCTACGGCGTGACGTACATGAACTACGTGGGCAAGCCGCTGGCCTACATCCTCGACACCCCGGCCCGCCCCGACGACGCCCAGACCACGCTCCGCGCCGCGTTCGGCAACGAGGCCGCGGCCAAGGACATCCCCGCCTTCGCGCAGCGGTTCGGGTGCGAGGTCCGCGACGCCTACGGCTCCACCGAACTCGCGGTGATCATCGTGCGGACCGAGAACTCGCCGCTGGCGTCGATCGGGGAACCGTTCCCGGGGGTCGCCGTGTATGACCCCGCGACCGGTCAGGAGTGTCCCCGCGCGGTGTTCGACGACGACGGCGCCGTGACCAACCTCGACGAGTGTGTGGGCGAACTCGTCAACACCGAGGGGGCGGGGTTCTTCGCCGGCTACTACAACGACGACACGTCGACCTCCGACCGCATGAGGGACGGGATGTACTGGTCGGGCGATCTGGCCTACCGCGACGCGGACGGCTTCGTCTACCTGGCCGGGCGCAGCGGGGACTGGCTGCGCGTCGACGGCGAGAACATGGCCACCGGCATCGTCGAGGAGATCCTGCTGCGCAACCCGGCGGTCTCGCGGGTCGCCGTCTACGGTCTGCCCGATCCGCGCGGGGTGGGTGACCAGCTCGCCGCGGCGATCGTCCCCCGCCACGACTCGGAGTTGGAGCCGGCCGCGTTCGAGCAGTTCCTCGCCTCGCAGCCGGACCTGTCGCCCAAGGCATGGCCGCGCTGGGTCCGGATCTCCGTGGACCTGCCCACCACGGCGACCAACAAGATCCTCAAGCGGGAGCTCGTCAGGCAGGGCGTGGGGGCCGCCGGCGCGGACGGCACAGGGTCTGACGGCACAGGGGCAGGCGCCGCGCCGGCGGACACCTGGTGGGAGCGCGACGAGCGGGGCACCGCGTACACCGAGCTGGCCGGGGCGCGGGTGTAGTGGTCTACGTCGTCACGCGGTTCGACTTCCGCGCGCCGGGCGCCGGGCCGGAGGAGCGCCGGGACCGCTACCGCGCGGCCCTCGACATGGCCCGCTACGCCGAGGAGACCGGCCACGACGCCGTCAACCTCTCCGAACACCACGCCTCGGAGGACGGCTATCTGCCGTCCCCGCTCATCGCGGCGTCGGCGGTCGCGGCCG
>NZ_JAALDN010000409.1 GCF_014144855.1 Dietzia maris
AGCCCGACGGCCGGATCGGGCCCGGTGTGCGTCACGTCAGCCGAGGAGTTCACGGAGCCTCGTGCTGATGGTCTCCACATCACCGCGCATCGTGCAGCCGGCGGCCGACGGATGACCGCCGCCCCCGAGCGCGGCCGCGATGGCCGAGACGTCCACGACGTCCGCGGCGTCCACGACGCCTGCACCCGGGCCACCGGGTCGCGAGCGGAGGGAGACGGCCCACTCGCCGGGCAGGTACTCCTTGAGGAGAACCGCCACGCGGGCCTCCCGGACGCCGCGGAGGTGCGAGACGAGGGATTCCACGTCGTCCTCGTCCGCTACCGAGATCACCTCGTGCGGGACGGCCAGCCACACCGATCCGCGCCCGCCCACCGCGTCGGCTTCCAGACGCACCGTCCTCAACAGCCCGCCCAGCACCCGAAGCCAGGCGAACGAGTGCGCGTCGAGCAGGGCGTGGGTGAGTTCGGTGGTCTCCGCGCCCGCGGCCAGCAGTCGTCGGGCGGTCTCGTGCGAGTCCGCGCCGCCCCAACGGAAGGATCCGGTGTCGGTGACGAGCCCTGCGTAGAGGCTCGTGGCCGTCACGGCGTCCACGGGGAACCCGCCCGCGTCGAGGACGTCCAGGACGAGCGACGCCGTCGACGCGGCGTCCGGGTCGAGCAGCATGTGGGAACCGAATCCGGGATTGGACCGGTGATGGTCGACGACGAGGACCTCCGATGCCGCGTCGGCGAGCCTGCCCCACCGGCCCACCCGGTCCGGGCTCGCGCAGTCCAACGTCACGACGAGACCCCGATGGGCGGGGACCTGCGCGAGGGGGACCACCCGGTCGGTGCCCGGGATGGCCCCCATCGCCCCCGGGACGACGCCGGGATCGAACGAGTGGTGGACGGTCACGCCCCGCGCACGCAACGCCCGCGCGAGACCGGAGGAGCTACCGAGCGCATCCGCGTCCGGGCGGACGTGGCACAGCACGGTCACCTCGTGGTGACGGGCCAACACGTCCGCCGCGCCGGCGGCGTCCACCGGTTCGGTCACCGATCCTCGTCCTCCGGCCGGTCCGCCTCCTCCGGCTTGCGGTACGGGTCCTCGTCGCCCGCCGGACGGGCCCCCTCGGCCACGCGCCGGACCTGTTCGTCCTGCGCCCGGGCCTTGGCGAGCAGTTCTTCCATCTGGCGCGCCGCGTCCGGCACGGAGTCCAGCACGAAGGTCAACTCCGGGGTGAACTTCACCCCGGTCTGTTTGCCGACCATCGTGCGCAGGCGGCCCCGCGCGGCGGTCAACGCAGCCTCCGCGGCCTCGTGGTCCGGCTCCTCGTCGAGGGTCACGCCACGAACCGTGTAGTACAGCGTCGCCACCCGCAGATCCGCGGTGATCCGCGAATCGGTGATCGTGATGAACTCCAGCCGCGGGTCCTTGATCTCGTGCTCGATGGCCGTCGCGACGATCTCGCCGATCCGCTTTCCGAGCCGTCCCGCGCGTCCCTTACCGGTCATGGGGATCCTCCTTGGCGTGATGCGGTCGCACGGCGACCACGGGTTGACGAGCATGCCGCGGGGGCAGGCCCGTCTCCAACGGATCCCGCCCCCACGACAGTGCCCTGCGACGTCAGTCGCGCGGCTTCTCGACGAGCTCGTAGGTCTCGATGATGTCACCGATCTTGATGTCGGAGTACGTCACCGTCAGACCACACTCGAAGCCCTCGCGGACCTCGGTCGCGTCGTCCTTCTCGCGACGCAGCGAGGAGATGGTCATCTCCTCCGCCACGACCTTGCCGTCCCGGATGAGCCGGGCCTTGGCGTTGCGCCGCATGATGCCGTCGAGCACCATGCAACCCGCGATGTTGCCCACCTTGGAGGAGCGGAACATGTTGCGGATCTCCGCCTGGCCGAGCTTCTTCTCCTCGTAGATCGGCTTGAGCATGCCCTTGAGCGCGCTCTCGATCTCGTCGATCGCCTGGTAGATGATCGAGTAGTACCGGATGTCCACGCCCTCGCGGTTGGCCAGCTCGGTGGCCTTGCCCTCCGCCCGGACGTTGAACCCGATGATCACCGCGTCGGAGGCGGCCGCCAGGTTGACGTTGGTCTCGGTGACGGCACCGACACCGCGGTCGATGACGCGCAGCTGCACCTCGTCGTCGATCTCGATCCCCAGGAGGGCCTCCTCGAGGGCCTCGACCGTACCGGAGTTGTCGCCCTTGATGATGAGGTTGAGCTGGCTCGTCTCCTTGAGATGCGAATCCAGGTCCTCGAGGCTGATCCGACGACGGCTACGGGCGGCCATCGCGTTGCGCTTGCGCGCGTTACGACGGTCGGCGATCTGCCGTGCGGTCCGATCCTCCTCGACCACCATCAGGGTGTCACCGGCGCCACACACGCTGGTCAGGCCGATGACCTGGACCGGACGCGACGGGGTCGCCTCGGTGACGTCCTCGCCGTGCTCGTCGACCATGCGTCGGACGCGGCCGTAGGCGTCGCCGGCGACGATCGAGTCGCCGACCCGCAGCGTGCCGCGCTGGATGAGCACCGTGGCGACGGGACCGCGACCGCGGTCCAGGTGCGCCTCGATGGCGACACCCTGCGCGTCCATGTCCGGGTTCGCCCGCAGGTCGAGAGACGCGTCGGCGGTCAGGACGACCGCCTCGAGCAGCGACTCGATGTTGAGACCCTGCTTGGCGGAGATGTCGACGAACATCGTGTCGCCGCCGTACTCCTCCGGCACCAGGCCGTACTCGGTCATCTGGCCGCGGATCTTGTCGGGCTGAGCGCCCTCCTTGTCGATCTTGTTGACCGCGACCACGACCGGCACCTCTGCCGCCTGCGCGTGGTTGATCGCCTCGACCGTCTGCGGCATCACGCCGTCGTCCGCCGCGACCACGATGATCGCGATGTCCGTCGACTTCGCGCCGCGGGCACGCATGGCGGTGAACGCCTCGTGACCCGGCGTATCGATGAAGGTGATCGTGCGATCCACGTCGTCGACCGGCACCGTCACCTGGTAGGCGCCGATGTGCTGGGTGATGCCACCGGCCTCACCCTCGCCCACCTTCGCCGACCGGATGCTGTCGAGCAGGCGGGTCTTGCCGTGGTCGACGTGACCCATGACCGTGACGACCGCGGGACGGATCTCGAGATCGCTCTCGTCACCCTCGTCCTCACCGAAGGAGAGGTCGAACGAATCGAGCAGCTCGCGATCCTCGTCCTCGGGGCTGACGATCTGGACCTTGAAGCCCATCTCCTCACCGAGCAGCTGCAGCGTCTCCGGGGTGACCGACTGCGTGGCCGTGACCATCTCACCCAGGTTGAACAGGGCCTGGACCAGCTGCGCGGGGTTGACGTCGATCTTGTCCGCGAAATCGCTCAGCGAAGCACCCTGTGCCAGTCGCAGGACCTGCCCGCGACCGTCGGGAAGCCGGACGCCGCCGACCTCCGGGGCCCGCATCGAGTCGTATTCCTGACGCTTCTGTCGCTTCGACTTGCGACCACGACGCGGGGCGCCACCGGGACGACCGAACGCACCCGCGGCACCACCGCGGCCACGGTTGCCGCCCCCGGGACGACCCCGGAACCCGCCGCCACCGGCTGCGGGGGCACCGCCG
>NZ_JAALDN010000410.1 GCF_014144855.1 Dietzia maris
CCCTACGCCTGGCCGCCGAACGCAAAGCCAACGCCATGGCCCCACCACCAGACACCCCACACGACCACCACCACGACCCCGACCCCCCGCCCTTCTGACCGGCCGGGTGGGAAGGAGTCAGCGGTGCTTGAGCAGGACTGCTCGGATCCCCTCGTGGAAGCCGTCTCGCAGACGAACCCGCTGGGCTTCCGTCAGAGTGAACTCGTTGAGCATCTGGCAGGCGAACTGCAGCAACGGGCGGTCGATCCCCGGGGGAAGCACGCCGCCCGAGAGGAGATGCGCCTGGTCCCGCTGACTCTCCGTGGCGGCCCGCTCGTACCACCACGTTGCGTACTGCTGACCCACGTCGAAGGGGGTCTGCTCACCGGACGAGGTCCAGACCTCGTCCGGGAGCGGAACGAACTTCGACCGCAATGGCCGACGATGGGGAGCCATCATCGAGGGGTTCGGCCGGGACGACCCGTTGGAATCCGCACCGGGGTCCGAGGGCTTCTGGACCGAGCCCGCGAACTGGGGAGCGACCCGGGAGGACTGCGCCGGCGGCTGGGGGCCCGGGTGCGCCTCGGCGGCCTCGGGGGACGCCTCGGCCGGGCCGGGCCGCTCGGGCTCGCCCACCTTGTCACGCTTCTCTGCCTTCTCGGGCTTGCCGCTCTGCTTGGCCAACTGCGCGGGCGACGGCCCCGGGCCCTGTGCACTCTCGGGCTTCGACGGCGCGCCAGGCGCGGGGACCTTACCGGCCGTCGGCGATTCGGCTGGTTTCTGCGCGGAATCCCCGGCCTCCGGCGCGGGCGGCTCGGACTCGGCTCTCGCCGCGCATTCCTGCTCGTCCGCCACCAACTCCTCCGCATCGGCCGCACGCTCCTCCTCGGCCGCCGTCAGGCGGGTCTCGTCGGCCACCGAGGTGGCCGAGGCGCGATCCGAGCGCAGGACGACGTCGGCCATCCCCACCGACTCCTCGGTCTCGTGGCCATCCTCCCCCGGATGCACCGGAGGCGCCGTCGGGGTCCTGACCTTCGGGGGGATGGGGCCCTCGAGGACCCTGATCTGCATGGCGTCGTGAAAGTCGGTGCGGGGATCGAGCACGGTCGTGGTGTCGCAGGCGTGTCGCAGCGCCGAGGAAATCGAATCCCAGCCGAAACCCACGAGGTGCATCCGGACACCGGCGTCGACCGCCACCCGCACGCCGGGGATCATGTCGGCGTCCCCGGTGACCAGGACCATGTCCGAACACTGGCCCTTGTAGGCGGCTTGGATCATGTCGGCGACGAGGAGGGTGTCGACCGCCTTCTGGGTTCGTCTCTCACCCCACTCGATCAACTGGCCGGCGCGCAGCTGCACGCCCTCGATCACGCGAAGAGTGCGCTGATACCGGTGCGGGCCGGAGTCCGGGATGCCGTCATACCAGTTCTGGCGCTGGACCGGCTGGTCCACCAGACCGTGCGCTACGTGGTCTAAACGGTGCACGACCGTGGCCAGGGATATCTCCAACTGGCCGCGCGCACCCTCCTCCCACGAGTTGTAAAAACTAGCCAGTAGATACGAGGTATCCACGAGGACCAGAGTCCGTTCAAGCATGATGATCACTACCTGTTCTGATTGTCTACGTTGACTTCCAGCATGCCGCAGGGCGGGCGACCCCGCAGGGTCCGCCGCCGAACCACGTCAGGAGCCCCGATGTCGCAAGCCGTCCCCACCCAGGCCGATCTGAGCGGAAGGGTCGTGCTGGTCACCGGCGCCGCACGCGGCCAGGGGCGCGCACACTGTGAGGCGTTCGCCGCCGCCGGATGTGACGTATTCGCCCTCGACCTGTGCCGGGACATCGACACGGTCCCCTACCCGATGGCAGATCCGGAGGACCTCGAGGCCACCGCCGAGGCCGTTCGCGCGCTCGGCCGGCGCTGCATCACCGGGGAAGTGGACGTTCGGGACCTCCCCGGCATGCGGGCAGCCGTCGACGCCGCGGTCGCCGAGTTGGGCGGCCTCGACTTCGTCGTCGCGAACGCGGGAGTCTCCCCGCAGGTCGGGACTTCGTGGGAGCGCACCGAGGAGGAATGGGACACCACGCTCGACATCAACCTCAAGGGAACCTGGGTGACCACGACCGTGGCGATCCCCCACATCCTCGCTACCGAGCGCGGCGGTTCGGTCGTGCTGATCAGCTCCATGGTGGGCCTGAGGGGCGGTTCATTCTCCGCCAGCTACGGAACGTCCAAGTGGGCGGTGCGGGGGCTCGCCAAGGCGCTGGCCGGCGAACTCGGATTCTCCAACGTCCGGTGCAATTCGATCCACCCCGGCAACGTGCGTACGCCGATGATCGACAACCCGTCGATGATCGAGATGATGTCAGGCGGCAAGGGGACGACGCTCGAGGACACCGCAGGGACGTTCGCCGGCATGAACGAGCTGCCCCAACCGTGGGTCGAGCCGTCGGCGATCGCGTCCATGGCCGTCTACCTGTGCAGCGACGCGGGCGCGGGCATCACCGGCGCCTCCATTCCGATCGACCTGGGTGGCAGCGAGAAGTTCGGCCTCTGAGCCGGCGGCACGGCCGCTGCCACCACCGCCACCCACCCGGCCGACCGGATGAAACGCGGCAGCCCGCCCCTCGAGCGAGGGGCGGGCTGCCGCGGAGATCACCGGGCGATGAACCCGGCGCTCGAAAGGATCAGACCGACTCGGGAGTGCCCGCGGGCGGGGCCGGACGGGGAACGCTGATAGTCGAACCGGTGGCGGTCCACACGAGCGACCAGAAGATGTCGATGACCGGCTGGATGGCCTGCAGGAAGATGTCGTTGGCGTTGCTCATGATGTGTCCCCTCGTATTTACTGCTTCGTACTGAGTCGTACTGCGGTATCGGGCGTTGTGTCTGCACCCCACGTAACGCCATCTATGTCGTCACGAACCCGCTCGACGTTACACAACCGTGATGTCCGGCGTGACATCGTCGAACTCCCGCGCAGGCCACGCGCGCTACGGCGCCGGAAAAGACTTCTCGGCCACACCACAACTGGGCGGCGATCGATCAACTCACCACACACCGAAATTGTGACCCACGCAACCGAACGTACCTACGCGACCGTAAGTTACGGTACCGTAGCTTCATGGCCATCACCGACATCCCGGAATTCGCGCACCTCTCCGAATCCGACATCGAAGCCCTCGGCGCGGAGCTCGAGCAGATCCGTCAGGACATCATCGGCTCCCTCAGCGAGCGAGATGCCGCGTACATCCACAACACGATCCGATTCCAGCGGGGACTCGAGATCGCGGCCCGTGCACTGCTCCTCGTGGGCTCGCGTAACCGCACGGCCTGGGCGATCGGCGCAGGCACCCTCGGGGTCGCCAAGATCGTCGAGAACATGGAACTCGGCCACAACATCATGCACGGGCAGTGGGACTGGATGAACGACCCCGAGATCCACTCCACCACCTGGGAGTGGGACATCGTGGGCACCGCCGAGCACTGGAAGCAGACCCACAACTACATCCACCACAAGTACACCAACATCGTCGGCCTGGACGACGATGTGGGGTACGGCGTTCTCCGGGTGACCCGCGACCAGCGTTGGCACCCCTTCTACTACGGGAACATCGCCTACAACGCGGCCCTCGCGCTGCTGTTCCAATGGGGCGTGGGGATCCAGCACCTCGAGCTGGGCAAGGTCGCCAAGGGTCGTGACGACCGTCGCGAGACCATGAACAAGCTCTCGCTCTTCGCCAAGAAGGCCGGCCGTCAGCTCGCCAAGGACTACGTCTTCTACCCGCTGCTGTCCGGCAAGGGGTGGAAGTCCACCGCCACCGCCAACCTGGTCGCCAACGGGATCCGCAACGTCTGGACCAACGCGGTGATCTTCTGTGGCCACTTCCCCGACGGTGCCGAGAAGTTCACCAAGAAGGACGTGGAGAACGAGACGCAGGCGGAGTGGTACCTGCGGCAGATGCTCGGCTCCGCCAACATCACCGGCGGTCCGGTTGTCGACTTCATGTCAGGCAACCTGTCGTACCAGATCGAGCACCACATCTACCCGGACATGTCGTCCAACCGGCTCGCGGAGGCGTCCATCCGGGTGCGTGAGGTGTGCCGCAAGTACGACCTGCCCTACGTGGCCGGTCCGCTGCCGGTGCAGTACTTCAAGACCTGGCGCACCATCGCCAAGCTGTCGCTGCCCAACCACATGCTGCGCGACACGACCGATGACGCGCCGGAGACCCACTCCGAGCGGATGTTCGCCGACCAGCCCAAGCCGCTGCCGGCCGTGGAGGGTCAGCGGGCGGGCCTGAAGACCGCGCTGCAGCACCACCGTGCCACGCGGCGGGCCCGCAAGGTCGCCGCCGTGGCCTGACCAGCGGCCGCAGAATCGACGCCAGGGACGCCCCGGCACCGGATACCGGTGCCGGGGCGTCCGTGATTCCGACGCCGACGGCCCCGTACGGCGATAGGCTGTCGCTCGAGTCGGCGGGACCCGTCGACGTCCGGCACTACACCGGTCGAGCTGAATGTCCGTGGAACACGACGACGGGAGCCCCCATGGAGGACCGGCGCATGCTCATCGCCGATTCCGCGATCGAGGTCGTGGCGAGGGACGGGGTCCGTGCCCTCACCCATCGCGCCGTGGACTCGGAGGCGGGATTGCCCTCGGGCTCCACCTCCTACTACTGCCGCACCCGCGCGCAGCTGCTCACCCTCACCGTCGACCGGCTCACCTCGCTGCTGCGGGGATTCGTCGAGGTCTCGGGGATCCAGGAACTGGCGTCCTCCGACGCCGACGACGTGCTGGGGATGCTCACGCGCATGGTCGACGGACTGTTGGCCGACTACCGCGGTGAGCTGGCGGCCAGGTCGGCGTTGATCGTCGAACTCGCCGGCAAGGAGGACACCACGGACCTCGTGGCCGCACTGCTCGATCCGAGCGACCTCGTCGGCGCGCTCGACGCCGCCGGGCTACGCGACCCGGCCACCGCCGCCCTGGACCTGTTGACCGTGTACGAGGGCCTGCTGTGGGAGCGCACGGTCGGCAGGCTGGCCGGCGTCGAGGTCGACCACAAGCACGACGCCGAGGTGCTGGGCGCGGTGCTCGCCCGCCACGAGCA
>NZ_JAALDN010000411.1 GCF_014144855.1 Dietzia maris
GCCGGGTCCCCGGCCACCGCGGCGAGCCGCTCCTCCATCGCCCGGCGGACGGCCTCGCCCCGACGGCCGGCGGCCTCACGGCGCAGGGTCTGCTCGAGCAGGTGCTCCCACGTCTCGGTGTCGAGCAACTCGGCGTCCGTCGCGCCCGCCCCGGAGGGCAGACCGAAAAGGGAGTCCTCGTCCTCGGCCTGGACCGGGTCGGCGGCGGCACGGCCACGACTGGGTACCAGTCGGCCGGAACCGCCGGAGTAGAGCGTGCGCGTCTGGGCCAGTGCGTCACCGGTGCGGCGGATGGGATTCCGCGACCGGATGAGCATCGGCGCGAGGACGAACAGCCAGACCACCACCAGCAGGATGATCAGCAGCGAGCTCGACATCGATCAGGCCTCCTCGAGCGTCTACCCCGACACGGGACGTCGTGGTGAGGTCCCAACCGTATCGGGGCCCGAGCCCCGTCCGGTGACGGCGCGCCGCAGGTCACGATGCTCAGGACATACTCAGACGCGCGGTCACGCGCGTCGCGCCAGACCCGCCTGCACCAGAGCCGCGACGGCGCCCCGGCCGTGCTCCTCGCGGGTCCGTGCCACCAGGAGATGATCGCGCCACGCCCCGTCGACGTGGAGGTAGCGCCGCAGCAGCCCCTCCTCGCGGAAACCGCACCGGTCCAGCACCACGCGGCTGGCGGTGTTCTCCGGCCGGACGGTGGCGTCGACCCGGTGCAGTGCTCCCGGACCCAACGCGTGGTCGACACCCAGCGCCAGGGCGGCGGTGGCCACCCCGCCACCGAGGAAGGGTCGCCCCACCCAGTAGCCGATCCAGCCGGAGTGCAGCGCGCCGCGGACGATCCCGCCCACGGTGAGCTGCCCGCAGAAGCGGCCGTCCAACTCGATGGCGGCGGGCAGGCTAGCGCCGGCGCGGGCGTAACGCTTGAGCTGGGCGTGGATGGGGGGCCAGGCGCGCGCGGAGTTGTTCTCGTGCCAGCTCCCCTCAACGGTGGGCTCCCACGGTTCGAGGTGGTCCCGCTCGAACAACCGCAGCGCCGCCCAGTCCCGGGCGTCGCGGCGGCGGACCGGGCGCAGGGTCACGACCCCTGCGCGCACCCGCACCGGCCCGGCCTCGATCGGCCACCCGGGGCGGGTCACCGTGTCGGCGGCGAACGCGCTCCACGGTCCGCTCACGTCGCCGGCCCGGTCACCCGCGCTGGGCGAGGAACATCACGTCGACCTCGTCACCCGTACGCACCGCGGTGACGCCGGGGTCGATCACGACGAGGCAGTTCGCCTCCGCCAGCGAGGCCAGCAGGTGGGTGGACGACCCCTGGGCGCCGCCGAGGGCGCGGACCAGGTACTCGCCGGTGTCGGTGTCGCGCATCAGTTGTCCGCGCAGGTAGCCGCGCCGACCCTCGACCGACGAGATCGGCGCGACGGTCCGTGCGCGGACGGTGCGGCGCATGGGCTGGCGCTTGCCGAGGGCGATCCGGATGAGTGGGCGGACCATGATCTCGAAGACCACCAGGGCGCTCACCGGGTTGGACGGCAGGAGGAAGGTGGGGACCTCGTCGCGTCCGAGCCGCCCGAACCCCTGGACCGACCCGGGATGCATCGCCACCCGGTTGACCTCGATCTGGCCGAGCTCGGCCATGACCTGGCGGATGCGGGTGGTCGCCTCACCGCCGGCGGCGCCCGAGACCACGACGAGCTCGCTGCGCACGAGTTGACCCTCGAGGACCTCGCGCAGGCGGGACGGTTCGGTACTGGCGATGCCCACGCGGTGGACGTCGGCGCCGGCGTCCCGGCCGGCCGCGGTGAGGGCGTAGGAGTTGACGTCGTAGACCTGTCCGGTGCCGGGCCGGCCGTCGACGTCGACGAGTTCGTCGCCGACGGAGATGACCGCCATCCGTGGCTTGGGGTGCACCAATACCTTCGCGCGCCCGACCGAGGCGAGCAGGCCGACCTGCGCCGGTCCGATGATGCTGCCCGCGCGCACCGCCACGTCCCCGGGCTGCACGTCGTCGCCGACCCGTCGGACGTAGTCCCCGGTGCGGACGGCGCGGGAGGGGGTGATGTGACGCCCGTCGGCGGTGGCCCATCCGATCGGCAGGACCGCGTCCGCGAGCGTGGGCAACGGCGCGCCGGTGTCCACCCGGACGGTCTGGCCGGGCTGGAGGCGGGTCGGCT
>NZ_JAALDN010000412.1 GCF_014144855.1 Dietzia maris
GCAGCTCACCAACGCCACCAAGGTGCCGGCGAGCGTGGACAAGATCGACGTGGTGGACGGCGCCGATCCCACCAAGGTCATCGCCAGCTTCTCCGCCGCCGCTCTCGTGGACCCGGACTGCGTCTTCGGCGACTGCAACCGCCTACGGGACCTGCCCGCCGGGTACGTCGACACCGCGCAGATCCCGCCGCAGGAGAGCCGGGTCGTGTTCATCGACTTCACCCTCGACTCGCTCGACCAGGCCCCGGACGCGGTGCTGCACCACCTCTACGGGACCGGCGCCGCCTCGCCGGCGTTCGGGGAGCCGGGGCCCATCGACTACCTCACGACGCCGGTCGCCTTCTCCACCCGCACCGTGCCGGTCATCGCTCCGCCCGTGCGGGGCGAGAACTGGGTGGCCCTCAACGGATGTTGCGAACCGGGCTTCCCGCACCGCAGTTCGGTGATGTCGGTCAACGGCAAACTCAACAACAGCCAGCGCTTCGCGATCGACTGGAAGCGCACCAACGACCAGGGCGAGTTCTACACCGGCGACAGGAACCACAACGAGAGCTACGTGGACTACGGCGCCGAGATCCTCGCCGTCGCCGACGCCACCGTCGTCTCGGTCCTCGACGGTATGGAGGCCAACGCGCCGGGGGTCCTGCCCGCCAGCAACCCGGAACTGGCCTCCAAGCTCACCGTCGAGAACGTGGACGGCAACCACGTGGTGCTCGACCTCGGCGACGGCGTGTTCGCGATGTACGCACACATGATCTCCGGCTCGGTCACGGTGAAACCCGGCGACACGGTGACCGAGGGGCAGGTGCTGGGCAAGCTCGGGAACACCGGCAACGCCAACGCCTCGCACCTTCACTTCCAGCTCATGCACGGGCCGAGCCTGCTCGAGGCCGACTCGCTGCCGTACGAGCTGAAGGGGTTCGACTACGCCGGGCAGGTCCCGCCGCAGCGGATCGCCGACGCCGACGACTTCCTGTCCGGCACCTTCGTCGACACCGCGGACCTCTCACCGGAGCCGCGGAGAGGCGAGCTGCCACTCAACCTCGCGGTGGTGGACTTCCCCTGACCGGGATGGCCGTCCCCGGCTGACGCGAGGCAGCCGGTCGGCCACGGGCGGGCTGCGCCGGATAGGCTCCCCGGTGCCGTGGTGTTCGGGAAGCCGGAGGAAAAGCCGGCGCGGCCCTCGCCACTGTAGTCGCGGAGTCACGCGGCCCTCGTCCGTCCCTCACGGGTCGGAGACCACTGGATCCACGGGTCCGGGAAGGTCGGTCGCGCGGCGTTGATGCGGAAGCCAGGAGACCGGCCACGGCGACATGTTCCACGAGGGTTTGGAGAAGAACATGCGCCCCGACCGGCGTTCGGCGTCCCCTGATGACGCCTCGGCACAGCACGACGTGCCCCGCATCACCCTGTTGTCCACCTCCGACACAGACCTGCTCTCCGCGCGCGAATCCGGCGCGGCGTTCACGCTCGGCAACCCGTCCCGACTCGACGTCGAGGCGAATCTGCCCGCACTGCTCGACGGCGCCGACCTGGTGGTGGTCCGCATCCTCGGCTCCCGACGATCCTGGGAGGCCGGGTTCGCCGCCGTGCTCGGCGCGGGCGTCCCGGTAGTGGTCCTGGGTGGGGAGCAGACCCCCGACGCCGACCTGATGGAGCTGTCCACGGTCCCGATCGGCATCGCGGCCGAGGCGCACCGCTATCTCGCCGAGGGCGGCCCGGGCAATCTCGCGCAGCTGCACGCGTTCCTGGCCGACACCGTGCTGCTCACCGGTGCCGGCTTTGAGCCGCCGGAGAGCGTGCCGGTGTGGGGGATGCCGCCGCGGCCGGACACGACGGAAGCCCCCGGCCTGCCCCGCGTGGGCGTGCTCTACTACCGCGCCCACGAGGTGAGCGGGAACTCCGGGTTCGCCCACGCGCTGGCCGACGCGATCGACGCCGCTGGCGCGGTGGGAGTGCCGGTCTTCGCCGGCTCCCTGCGCTCGGCCCCCGACGAGTTGTTCGACGCCCTTGGCACTCTCGATGCGCTGGTCGTGACGGTTCTCGCTGCCGGCGGCACCACGCCCGGCGCGGTGAGTGCGGGCGGCGAGGACGAGACGTGGGACGTCGAGCGCATCGCCGCGCTCGACATTCCCGTATTGCAGGGCCTGTGCCTGACGTGGAGCCGCGAGGACTGGGCTGCCTCAGACGACGGCGTCAACCCGCTGGACTCCGCCAACCAGATCGCGATCCCCGAGTTCGACGGCCGGATCATCACTGCGCCGTTCTCGTTCAAGGAGATCGACGCCGACGGCCTGCCCCGCTACGTGGCCGATCCGGAGCGGTGCGCTCGCGTCGCCGGGATCGCCGTGGCCCACGCGCGGCTGCGCCATGTGGCGCCCGCCGACCGCAAGGTCGCGCTGGTCCTGTCGGCCTATCCGACCAAGCACTCCCGCATCGGCAACGCCGTCGGTCTGGACACCCCGGTCTCGACCATCTGCCTGCTGCGCCGGATGCGCGACGAGGGTTACGACCTGGGCCCGGACGACGGCCCCATCGCCCGGTTCCTGGACACCGCCGGGGACTACGCCGACGACACCGCCGCCGGCGACGCCCTCATCCACGCGCTCATCGACGCGGGCGGGCAGGACGAGGAGTGGCTCACCAGCGCCCAGCTCACCGACAGCCACGTGCGGATCTCCACCGACGACTACCTGCGCTGGACCGCGGACCTGCCCGAGGCGCTGCGCGCGGAGATGGTCGAGGCGTGGGGGCCAGCGCCGGGGAAGCTGTTCGTCAACGACGCCGGCGAGATCGTCCTGGCCACCATCCAGGCCGGCAACGTGGTGCTGCTGATCCAGCCGCCGCGCGGGTTCGGCGAGAACCCGGTCGCCATCTATCACGACCCCGAGCTCGCGCCGTCCCACCACTACCTGGCCGCCTACCGCTGGCTGGCCCACGGTTTCGGCGCGCACGCGCTGGTGCACATCGGCAAGCACGGTTCGCTCGAATGGCTGCCGGGCAAGAACGCCGCGCTCTCGGCGGACTGTGCCACCGACGCGGCGATCGCCGACCTGCCGCTGATCTACCCCTTCCTCGTCAACGACCCCGGCGAGGGCGCGCAGGCCAAGCGCCGTGCGCACGCGACGATCGTCGACCACCTGGTCCCGCCCATGGCGCGTGCCGAGTCGTACGGGGACATCGCGCGGCTGGAGCAGCTGCTCGACGAGTACGGGAACATCGCGTCGATGGATCCGGCCAAGCTCCCGGCCATCCGCGCGCAGATCTGGACCCTCATGCAGTCCGCGCACATGCACGAGGACCTTGGCCTCGAGCAGCGGCCCGACGACGAGGAGTTCGACGACTTCCTCCTCCACGTCGACGGCTGGTTGTGCGAGATCAAGGACGTTCAGATCCGCGACGGCCTGCACGTCCTGGGCCAGGCGCCCGCGGGCGAGGCGCGCGTCAACCTGGTGCTGGCGATCCTGCGGGCCTCGCAGGTGTGGGGCGGCGAGTCCGGCGCGGTTCCGGGCCTGCGCCGCGCACTCG
>NZ_JAALDN010000413.1 GCF_014144855.1 Dietzia maris
CTGGCGCAGGGGGCTGGTGCACAGCTCGGTGGTGGTGGTGCCGTCGTTGAACGCGTAGACGGCCGCCGCGTAGTTGTTGGTGAAGCCCAGGAACGCGGAGGACCGGTTGGCCTCGGATGTTCCCGTCTTGCCGGACATCGGCAGGCTCCACCCCGCGCCCGATGCGGCGCCGGCCGCCGTGCCGCCGCTCACGTGGTCCTTGGACATGGCGACGGCGAGGGTGTCGGCGAGCCCTTCCTCGACCACCTGCTCGCACTCCGGCTCGTTCAGCTCGACGGGTGCGCCGGTGCGGTCGGTGATCGACTCGATGGGACTGGGGGGACACCAGACTCCGCCGGAGGCGATGGTGGCGCCGACGTTGGACAGTTCCAGCGCGTTGACGGCGGTGGGCCCGAGGGTGAACGAGCCGAGGTTGTTCTTCTTGACGAACTCGCTGATGGACTCGCCTCCGGGCGCGGTGCCCTTGCGGTCGTAGGAACGCATGCCGAGGCGGACCGCCATGTCGACGGTGGGCGAGACGCCCACGTCCTTGATGAGATTCACGAACGTCGTGTTGGGCGACTGCGCGAGGGCGTCGGTCACGGACAAGGTAGAGGGGTACGAGCCGGCGTTCTCCACGCAGTACTGTGCGGGCGGGCACCCGGCGGCGCCACCGGCGCCGAGTCCGGAGACCTGGACGCGACGCGGCACCGGGAGGCTCGTGTTGGTGCCCATGCCCTTCTCCATGGCGGCGGCGACGGTGAAGACCTTGAAGACCGAGCCCCCGCCGTCACCGACCAGCGAGAACGGCTGCGGTTGCACGGTCTGGCTGTCGCCCAGTTCGAGTCCGTACTGGCGGCTGGAGGCCATCGCGACGACCTTGTGGGCGTCCTTGCCGGGCCGGACGACGCTCATGACCTCGGCTACGCCCTGGGCGGTCGGGTTGCCGTACGTGTCGACCGAGCGCTGGACGTTCGACTGCACGGTCTCGTCAAGGGTGGTGCGGATCGTGTACCCGCCCTGCTCCACCATGTCCCGACTCAGGCCGTTCTCCTCGAGGTACTGGAGGACGTAGTCGCAGAAGAATCCGCTGTCACCGGCGGTGATGCACCCCCGGGGCAGCGGGTTCGGTCGCTCGAGCACACCCAGCGGTTCGGCCGCGTAGGCCTCGCCCCCGGCCGGGGTGATGGCGCCGGTCTGGACCATCGTGTCGATGACGGTGTTGCGGCGCTGCGTGGTGCCCTCGGGGTTGGTGTACGGGTCGAACCGACTGGTGGACTGCACCATGCCCGCGAGCATCGCCGCCTGGGGGACGCTGAGGTCGCGGGCGTCGACGCCGAAGTAGGTCTGCGCGGCGGTCTGGACGCCGAACGTGCCGTTGCCGAACGAGATCAGGTTGAGGTACTTGGTGAGGATCTCGTCCTTGCTCAACTCCCCGTCGAGGGTGAGCGCCATCCGGATCTCTTTGATCTTGCGCGCGGGTGTGGTCTCGACCGCGGCGCGACGCTCCGCGTCGTTCTCGGCGGAGACGAGGAACTGGTAGTTCTTGACCAGCTGCTGGTCGATCGTCGACGCGCCCTGCTCGACCTCGCCCGAGGTGGCGTTGGTCAGGGCCGCGCGGACGGTGCCTCGCCAGTCGACACCGTTGTGGTCCGCGAACCGGCGGTCCTCGATGGCGATGATCGCCAGCTTCATCTGCTGCGAGATCTCCTCGCTGGGCACCGGCACGCGCTGCTGGTCGTACAGCCACGCGATGGGGGCGCCGGCGGAGTCGGTCACCGTGGAGATCGACGGCAGGTCACCCTTGATGAGGTCCGCGGACGTCCCGGCCAACGTGTCGGCCATCTTGTTGGATGCCAGCCCCGCTGCCCCCGCGATCGGGAACAGGGACCCCGCCGTGACCACCCCGGCGGCGACACACGTCGCGACCAGCTTTCCCAGCGAACTCATAGCCGACACACGCACAGGGTACGTGACCACCCCTCCGGGACCACCCGTCGCGCGGCGATCATGTGTCGACTCTTTACTTCTGTTGTGTGACTGCGGTAACAATATGGGGGAACGCGGGACGGATCGGACCGGAATGGGATCGCGATACACGAATCCCAGGTGCGAACGCCCGCCGACACAGTGAGTCCGCCGCGTCGGGCGGGCTCAGAAGGCCGGAGACGAGCGCGGTGAACCCGTCCACGACTCCACTCACGCTAGGGGTATTTCGATGACGTCCACCCTCCCCGGGACCACCCACTCCGCCGACCACGGGGTCCGCCCCGGTGCCGGCAACCCCCTCGGCTCCGAGGAGATCATCATCGGGGAGGGTCGCCAGGAATGGGTGGCCCAGGCCCGGTGCAAGGACATCGATCCGGACGAGCTGTTCGTCCGCGGCGCGGCGCAGCGTAAGGCCGCGTCCATCTGCCGGCACTGCCCGGTCCTGCTGCAGTGCCGGGCCGACGCACTCGACAACCGCGTCGAGTTCGGTGTCTGGGGCGGTATGACCGAGCGTCAGCGCCGCGCCCTGCTCAAGCAGCACCCCGAGGTCCGTTCCTGGGCAGACTTCTTCGCGCAGCAGATCGAGCGGCACACCGCGG
>NZ_JAALDN010000414.1 GCF_014144855.1 Dietzia maris
TCGGCCAGGCGCTGTCCGAACCCGGCAACGTCGGCACCCTGGTCCGCGTCGCGGACGCGCTCGGGGCCGACGCGGTCTGGCTCACCGAGGGGGCGGCCGACCCGGAGAACCCCAAGGCGGTCCGGGCGTCCGCCGGCAGCCTGTTCCATCTCCCGGTCGTGCGGCGGATCGCCGAGGACCACCTGATCGACCGGGCGCACCGGGCGGGACTGCAGGTGGCGGTCGCCGATGCCCACGGCGAAGTGGACGTCGAGCGGGCGGACGAGGCCCTCGCCGAGCCGACCGCGTGGATCTTCGGCAACGAGGCCCACGGGGTGCCCGAGCACCTCGCCGCGCGCGCGGATCTCCGCGTCCGTATCCCCATCCGTGGAAGGGCCGAGAGCCTGAACATCGTCACCGCCGCCTCCATCTGCCTCCACACGAGCGCCCGGCTGCTGGCGGGATCATGACCGCGACCCTCACCGCCCGCGGATTCGGCGCCACCCGCGGGGCGCGGACCCTGTTCGACGGGCTCGACCTCGTCGTCGAACCCGGAGACGTCTGGGGCCTCACCGGACCTAACGGCGCCGGAAAGTCCACTCTCCTCCACGCGCTGGCCGGCGACCCCGTCGCCGAGATGACGGGACAGCTCACCCTCAGCCCGCCGGACGCCACGGTCGGGCTCCTCCGACAGGAGGTGGAGCGCGACGACGACGAGGTGGTCCGCGACTTCCTGCACCGCGTCACCGGCGTCGCGGACGCGCTCGAGCGGATGAACGCGCTGGCAGGGCAGATGGCGGATTCCGACTCGGCCGCCGACGCCTACGGGGACGCCCTGGAGCGCTGGTTGGCGCTCGGCGGTGGCGACCTCGACGAGCGGATCCCCGTCACCGCAGCCCGGCTGGGGCTGGACGACACGGTCCCGGACCTGCCGATGTCGGCGCTGTCGGGAGGGCAGGCCGCCCGCGTGAACCTCGGCGCCGTGCTGCTCAGCCAGTACGACATCCTGCTGCTGGACGAGCCCACCAACGACCTCGACCTGGCGGGGTTGGCCGTCCTCGAGGATTTCATGCAGGCCGAACGGCGCCCGATGGTGGTGGTCAGCCACGACCGCGAGTTCCTGGCCAGGTGCGTCACCGGCATCGTCGAACTGGACTCGGCCCAGCAGCAGATCGCCGTCTTCGACGGCGGCTACGAGGCATACCTCGCCGAACGGGCGCTGGCACGGCAACGGGCCCGCGACGCCTACGACGAGTACGCGGGCCGGGTCGATCAGCTGAAGGACCGCGTGCAGACACAGAAATCCTGGCTGGACAAGGGCGTGCGCAACACGATGCGCAAGACCGGCGGAAAGGACGCGGAGCGCGACAAGCACATCCGGAACCGGGCGGGCCAGCGCTCCGAGAAGCAGGCCGCCAAGATCTCCCAGTCCGAGCGGGCGATGGAACGCCTCGAGGTGGTCGCCGAACCGCGCAAGGAGTGGGAGCTCCAGATGGAGATCGCGACGGCGCCCCGCTCCGGTTCCGTGGTGGCCGTGCTCGCCGAGGCCGTCGTGCGCCGCGGCGACTTCGTCCTCGGCCCGGTGACCCTGCAGATCGATGCCGGGGACCGGATCCTCATCAGCGGCTCCAACGGCTCGGGCAAGACCACGCTGCTCGCCGCGATCACCGGGGAGCGGGCGGTCGACTCGGGCCGCGCGACCGTCGGGTCGGGGGTCCAGCCCGGGACGGTGGACCAGGCACGGACGGAGTTCGGCGGGCCGGACCCGCTGCTGGACACGTTCTGCGTCGCCGCCGACCCGGCCGGCCTCGACCCCACCGAGGCCCGCACCCTGCTCGCCAAGTTCGGGCTCGGTGGAGAGCACGTCGCCCGCGCCTGCGCGTCACTGTCACCGGGGGAGCGGACCCGTGCCGCGCTGGCCCTCCTGCAGCAGCGCGGGGTGAACCTGCTGGTGCTGGACGAGCCGACCAACCATCTGGACCTGCCGGCGATCGAGCAACTCGAGCAGGCCGTGGACGCGTTCGGCGGCACGGTCCTGCTCATCACCCACGACCGGCGGATGCGGGACGCCTTCCGCGCGACCCGCGAGCTGCTGGTCGACGCCGGGTCGGTGCGGGAACGACACTGACGCGGCTCCCCCCGGCCATCGCCGGGGGGAGCGGGGGCGGAACCGGGGATCGACTAGTCTTGGCCCCGATGCGGGGCGGTCGACGGAAGTCCGCCGTGACGGGGAGGACGAGGGCACCGGTGAGCGAAGACACAGGCGAGGTCCGGATCGACGAGGAGTCGCTGGCGCGGTACTCCGCGGACGCCGAGGCCGCGTTCGCCGCCGCGGCGGATCTCGAGGCGCTGGCCGCCGCCAAGACGGCGCACCTCGGTGACCGCAGCCCCATCGCCCTGGGTCGTCGTACCCTCGGCTCTCTCCCCAAGGAGCAGAAGGCGTCCGCGGGCAAGGCCGTCAACGTGGCACGGACCCGGGTCCAGCAGGCGTATGACTCCCGCCTGGCCGAACTGCAGGCCGAGCGGGACGCCGCCGTCCTCGTGGCCGAGACGCTCGACCTGACGGTCCCGTCGGGGCGCGCGCCGGTGGGCGCGCAGCACCCCATCACCATCATCACCGAGCAGGTCGCGGACGTGTTCGTGGCCATGGGGTGGGAGATCACGGAGGGGCCCGAGGTCGAGGCGGAGCACTACAACTTCGATGCGCTCAACTTCCTTCCCGACCACCCGGCGCGCACCCTCCAGGACACCTTCCACATCGCGCCCGAGGGCAGCCGGCAGGTGCTGCGCACCCACACCTCGCCGGTGCAGATCCGCACCATGCTCGACCGGGAACCGCCCATCTATGTGGCGTGCCCCGGGCGGACGTTCCGCACCGACGAACTCGACGCCACCCACACCCCGGTGTTCCACCAGGTCGAGGGACTGGCCATCGACAAGGGCCTGACCATGGCGCACCTGCGCGGCTCACTCGACGCGTTCGCCCGCGCGCTGTTCGGCCCGGAGACCCGCACCCGCATGCGGCCCAACTACTTCCCGTTCACCGAGCCCTCCGCAGAGGTCGACGTGTGGTTCCCGCGCAAGAAGGGCGGCGCCGGCTGGGTCGAGTGGGGCGGCTGCGGCATGGTGCACCCCAACGTGCTCATCGCCTGCGGGATCGACCCCGAGGAGTACTCGGGATTCGCGTTCGGCATGGGCCTGGAGCGCACCCTGCAGTTCCGCAACGGACTGTCCGACATGCGGGACATGGTCGAGGGCGACGTGCGGTTCTCGCTGCCCTTCGGCGTCCGGTACTAAACCCGCGGTACCGATCCACCCCCACCCCAGAAGACGAAGGACCCCACAGTGCGAATTGCGCAGTCCTGGCTGACCGAGATCCTGCAGCGGGCCAACGACGGCTGGTCCGTCAGCCCGGCCGAGCTCGACGCCGGTTTCGTGCGCGTCGGCCTCGAGGTGGAGGGTGAACCGGAGCAGTTGCCCGAGATCGACGGCCCGCTCACCATCGGCCGTGTCAGCACCATCGAGGAGCTGGAGGGCTTCAAGAAGCCCATCCGCTTCTGTCTGGTCGACGTGGGCGGTGACGAGCCGCAGCAGATCGTGTGCGGCGCCCGCAACTTCGCGGAAGGCGACCTGGTCGTCGTCGCCCTACCGGGCACCGTCCTGCCGGGCGGGTTCGAGATCGGCAAGCGCAAGACCTACGGCAAGCCGAGTGAGGGCATGATCTGTTCGGCCTCCGAGCTGGGGATCGGCTCCGACCACAGCGGGATCATCGTCCTCGCCGAGGGCACCGCCGAGCCCGGGGTCCCCGCCGGCCCGGTGTTGGCCGCGGGTGCCGGCGAGCGGGACACCGTGATCGAACTCAACGTGACGCCGGACCGTGGCTACTGCCTGTCGGCCCGTGGTCTGGCCCGCGAGCTGGCGTGCGGGTTCGACCTGGATTTCGCCGACCCGGCGGTCGAGCTCGGGCTGCCGTCGGAGAAGGAGGCCTGGCCGCTCGAGGTGACCGCCGAGTCCGGTGCCCAGCGGTTCGCCCTGCGCCGGGTCACCGGAGTCGACCCGTCCGCGCGGACCCCGTGGTGGATGGCGCGCCGCCTGCTGCTCTCGGGCGTGCGGCCGATCTCCCCGGCCGTCGACGTCACCAACTACGTCATGCTCGAGCTGGGTCATCCCATGCACGCGTTCGACGCGGGGCGCCTGCAGGGCGGGCTCGTCGTCCGTCGGGCTCGCGCGGGGGAGGCCCTCACGACCCTCGACGACGTCGAGCGCACGCTCGATCCCGAGGACGTCGTCATCTGCGACGACCGCGGCCCGATCTCGTTGGCGGGCGTCATGGGCGGTGCGAGCACGGAGGTCTCCGACGACACGACCGACGTCCTGCTCGAGGCCGCCGTGTGGGACACCCTCGCGGTGTTCCGGACCATCCGCCGCCACAAGCTCCCCAGCGAGGCGGGCAAGCGTTACGAGCGTGGGGTCGACGCCGCCGCGTCGATCGCGGCGTTGGACCGCGCGGCCACCCTGCTCGCCGAGATCACGGGTGGCTCCGTGGAGGCCTCTCTCACGGACGTCGGCTCGGCGCCCGTGATGCCGACGATCGCGTTCGATCCCGAGCGCCCCTCGCGGGTGGCGGGGGTCGGGTATCCGGCGGGGACCACGCGCCGCCGTCTGGAGCAGATCGGGTGCACCGTCGCCGGCGATGACGCGGTGTTGCTGGAGGTGACCGCCCCGGCATGGCGCCCCGACCTGACCCTGCCCGCGGATCTGGTCGAGGAGGTGCTTCGCCTGGAGGGACTGGAGAACATCCCGTCGGTGCTGCCCACCGCGCCCGCCGGTCGCGGACTCACCGCGTTCCAGCGCGGCCGCCGTGCCGTGGGGCACGCCCTGGCGGCGGCCGGGCACGTCGAGGTGCTCACGTCGCCGTTCTGTGACCCGTCGGTGTTCGACGCCATGGGACTGGACGACGACGACGAGCGCCGCAGCACCATGGCCGTGGTCAATCCCCTCGAGAGCGACAAGGCTCATCTGGCCACCACGCTGCTGCCCTCGCTGGC
>NZ_JAALDN010000415.1 GCF_014144855.1 Dietzia maris
CCTGGCCGCGCAGGCCCGCTGGGGCGACACCGACCTCGGCGCCCCGCGGGTGCTGATCCACGGCGGTGCCGGCGGGATCGGCTCCCACGCGATCCAGGTGTGTCGCGCGCTCGGGGCCCGCGTGGCCACCACCGCTGGCGGGCCGGAGAAGGTGCAGATGTGCCGCGAACTGGGCGCGAACCTGGTGATCGACTACCGGGACGAGGACTTTGTCGAACGGGTCAAGGACTGGACCGACGACGACGAGCGCGGCCGCGGCGTCGACCTGGTCCTGGACGTGATGGGCGCGAAGTACCTGGAGAAGAACATCGCGTCCCTGGCGCCGGACGGTCGCGTCATCGTCATCGGCCTGCAGGGCGGGGTGAAGGGTGAGCTCAACCTGGGCCGGTTACTGCCCAAGAGGGCCGGCATCCTCGCGACCAACCTCCGGGCCCGACCTGCGGACGGCCCCGGCGGCAAGACCGGCATCTGCCGGGAGGTCGTGGACCAGGTGTGGCCGATGGTCGCAGCAGGGGACGTCACCACCCGGGTCTCCCGCGAGATCCCGCTCGACCGGGCCGCAGACGCACTGGCCCTGCTGGAGTCGGGCGAGAGCCACGGCAAGATCCTGCTCACGGTCGACTGATGCGATCCAGCACGTCGAGGGTCTCGTCGCACCAGCCCACCCACGCCTGCTCCGCCTGGATGCCCAACTTGAGCACCTGGTGCTGGAGCGCACCCCGGACCTCGACGGGGTCGCGGTCCGCGAAGTCCTGCTCCTCGATCTCCCGGTACCGCCGTAGGTTCTCCACCCGCTGGCGGCGGTGGTACCCGAGGGCCCGCCGAAGGTCATCCACCCTGCCCGTGGCCGCGGCCGCGCGGACACGGACCGCGAGGCTCGAGCGCATCGGTTCGGGCTCGTCGTCCTCCCCGATCCACTCCACCAGCAGGTCCCGGCCGGTGTCGGCGACGGCGAACCTCCTGGGTTGCCCCCGCCGCGGCGGTCCCTGCTGAGGCAGCTCGTGGATGAGGCCCGCGGACGCCAGCCGATCGAGCTCGCGGTAGATCTGCTGGTGGGTCGCGGGCCAGAAGTACCCGATCGACTTGTCGAACCGGCGGGCGAGTTCGATGCCGCTGCCCTCCCGCTCGGTGAGGGAGGTGAGGATCGCGAACTTCAGCGACATCGGGTCAGCGGGTCGCGGGCAGACCCGCGGTGAGAGCCGTCACCGCGTCGTCGTACTCGGACCGCAGCCGCTCGACCAGCTCGCGGACGGTCCCGACCGAGTCCACCGCGCCCACGCCCTGACCGGCGCCCCAGATGTCGCGCCACGCCTTGGAGTCGGTGGTCCCCCCGGAGCCGAAGTCCATGGCCGAGGGATCGGACTCGGGCAGATCGTCGGGGTTCAGGCCGGCGGCCTCGATACTGCCCCGCAGGTAGTTCCCGTGGATACCGGTGAAGAGGTTGCTGTAGACGATGTCGCCGGCGCCGCTGTCGACGATCATCTGCTTGTAGGCGTCGGTGGCGCGGGACTCCTCGGTCGCGAGGAACGCCGAACCCACGTAGGCGAGGTCGGCACCGGCCGCCTGTGCGGCGAGGATCGAGCGACCGTGGGCGATGGCCCCGGACAGCAGCAGCGGGCCGTCGAACCACTCGCGGATCTCGCTGACCAGCGCGAACGGCGACTGGGTGCCGGCGTGTCCCCCGGCGCCTGCGGCGACCGCGACGAGCCCGTCCGCGCCCTTCTCGACGGCCTTGCGGGCGAACCGGTCGTTGATCACGTCATGCAGGACGATGCCGCCGTACGAATGGACGGCCTCGTTGACCTCCTCGCGCGCACCGAGGGAGGTGATGACGATCGGCACCTCGTGCTCGACGACGGTGGCCAGGTCCTGCTCGAGCCGATCATTGGAGCGATGGACGATCTGGTTGACCGCGAACGGGGCGACGTACCGGTCGGGGTTAGCGGCGGCGAACGCCTCGTTGCTCTCCCGCACCTGCTCGATCCACTCGGCCAGCGCCGACTGCGGCCGAGCGTTGAGCGCCGGGAACGACCCGATCACCCCCGCCTGACACTGCGCTGCCACCAGCTCGGGGCCGGAGTAGATGAACATCGGCGAGGCGACCACCGGGACGGTGAGCGGGCCGGCGAGCACTGAGGGAAGGGCCATGAGCAGTCCTGTCGTGAGCGGGGCGGAGCAGACTTCTCCCCCGACCGTACGGTCGCGCCGACTTTTGTGCAACTAGTTGCACAAAAGTCGGCGGCCTCGCGTCAGCGACAGAACCCACACCTCACGGACGGGAGTCGCGGTCTAGGACAGCTCCGCGAAGCGTTCGGTGTCGCGTACCTTGCCGGAGACGATGATGGTGTCTCCGGGGTGCAGGATCGTGTCGGCGGCGGCGTAGGTGAAGCCCTCCCCGGGACGCTTGATCGCCACCACGGTCACGCCGTGGTCCGTGCGGATCGACGTCGCACCGAGACTGCGACCCGTCGCGAACGCGGGGGCGGTCGTCTTGACCATGGCGAATCCGTCATCGAACTCGATGTAGTCGATCATCCGGCCGCGGACCAGGTGGGCCACCCGCTTGCCCATGTCGTGTTCCGGCCGCACGACATGATGCACACCGATCTGCGTGAGGATCTTGGCGTGAGAGTTGCTGATCGCCTTGGCCCACACGTTGGCCACGCCCATATTGATCAGGGCCGAGGCGGTCAGCAGGCTGGCCTCGAGGTCGGAGCCGATCCCCACCACCGCGCGATCGAACTCGTGCACCGACAACTGACGTAGGGACTCCTCGTCTGTGGTGTCGGCCACCACCGCGTGGGTGAGGCGGTTGGCGATCTTCTGCACGACCGCATCGCTCGCGTCGACGCCCAACACCTCCGCGCCCTGGGACATCAACTCCAGGGCGAGCGACTTGCCGAACCGACCCAGACCGAGCACTGCCACGGCGTCCGGCGCTGATTTCCTAGCCAATGAGAGGCCTTTCTGCGGGAAGGTCGTACCGTCGTCCGCGCTGGCGAGCGGCCAGGGCACTGACCATGGTGATCGGGCCGATCCGGCCCAGGTACATCAGTCCGATCAGTATCCACTGACCCCACTCGGGAAGCCGCGCGGTGATGCCGGTGGACAGCCCCACCGTGGCGAACGCGGAGGTGACCTCGAACAGCAGTTCATTGAGCCCGAACGGCGTCCCCGCCAGGAGCACGATGGTCGAGACCGTCACCAATCCGATACCGATGAGTGCCACGGCCAACGCCTGGCGCTGGACGCGGGTGTCCACACGGCGGTCGAAGATCGTGACCGATTTCTCGCCCCGCACCTCTGCGACCATGACGAACAGCAGAAGTGCGAAGGTCGTCACCTTGATACCGCCGGCAGTGCCTCCGCTGCCGCCTCCGATGAACATCAACACGTCGGTCACGAGCAGGGTCGCCTCGTCCATCTGCGCGTAGTCGACGCTGTTGAAGCCGGCGGTTCTGGGCATCGTCCCCTGGAACGCGGCCACCAGGACCTTGTCGGCGAAACCGAACGATTGCAGCGTGCGGGTCCACTCCAGCGCCAGGACCGCCGCGAACCCCGCCAACAGCAGGATCGCCGTGACGTGCACGGTCAGCCGGGTGTGCAGGCTCCACCGCGGGTGCTCCCGGGTCGCGGATCCGGACCGGCGGATGCGCCGCCCCACCTCGAACAGGACCGGGAAGCCCAACCCGCCCAGGATCACCGCCACCATCAACGGCACACAGATCCACGGATCGGTGGCGAAGCCGATCACGTTGTCGCTGTACAGCGCGAACCCGGCGTTGTTGAACGCCGAGACCGAATGGAACACGCCCAGCCACAGCGACCGCAGCACCGGCTCGTCGTACCCGACCGCGAAACGAATCGCCAGCGCCGCCGCGGTGACCGCCTCGATGAGCAGACTCATCCGGACCACGCCCACGACCACGCCCCGCACGTCGCCGAGTTCGGCCGCCCGGGCCTCGGCCGCGGTGTTCAACCGTGCCTTGAGCCCGATCCGGTGCGCCAACATCAACCCCACCAACGAGGCCATGGTCATGATCCCCAGGCCACCGATCTGGATCAGGCCCAGAATGACCGCCTGGCCGAATCCCGACCAGTGCACAGGGGTGTCCACCACGATCAACCCGGTCAAGCACATCGCCGACGTCGCCGTGAACAGCGCTTCGGTCACACTGGTGGCGCCCCCGGACGCCACCGCCGCGGGCAGCAGCAGCAACCCGGTCCCCACCGCGATCGCCGCAGCGAAACTCAGGGCGACGACCCGGACCGGACTCAACGTCGCCCAGCCCGCCCACCGCCGCATCACAGACGGTGACACCCGCCCATACGCAGTCACGAGGTCGAACAGTAGACCTCGGCGCCACCGATGAACAGTAGGAGTTCGCCCTCCGTGAACCGGCTGCGTATCACCGCAGCGTGCGGCCCACGACCCCCGCGTAGATCTCCTGCGCCAACCGCTCCGCGCCCTCCACGAGCGCGGCGACGGCTGCCGGATCGACGCCGCCCGCCGCGGGCACCCGGGGAACGACGGTGCGCGGGCCGTCGTCGGCCGCCACAGAACTCCACCGCGATCCG
>NZ_JAALDN010000416.1 GCF_014144855.1 Dietzia maris
GCAGCAGGGCGGCGAACAGGTCGAGCTTCTCGCTGAACAGCTGCTCGTACCGGGCGAGATCGAGGCCGAACAGCGGGAACGACTCGGTGAACGACCCACGGCCCAGCACGACCTCGGCCCGCCCGTTCGACAGGGCGTCGATGGTGGCGAAGCGCTGGAAGACGCGGATGGGGTCATCACTCGAGAGGACCGTGACCGCCGAGCCCAGCGTGATGCGCTCGGTGCGCGTGGCGATGCCGGCCAGCAGGACGTCCGGGGCGGAGACGGCGAAGTCGGGGCGGTGGTGCTCGCCGATGCCGAACGCGTCGACGCCCACCTGGTCGGCCAGGACGGCCTGCTCCACGACGTCACGCAGGACCTGCGCGTGGTGGACGGGCCGACCGCCGCGGTCGACGGTGACGTCGCCGAAGGTGTCGAGACCGAAGGCGACATCCTGGGTGGAGGGGTCACCGTGGGTGGCGTCGTGGGTGGAGGGCGACGACGACGAGGTGGGCGTCGCGGGGTCGGGTGCGGAGGCTGACGAGTTCATGCGGTCAGCATAGTTGATCCGTCATCTACAAGGCGGGGTGTGCCGCCCGGGCGCGGGCGGGCTCGATCACGAGAGCACGGTTGCGGGCGACACCGTCGAGCACGCTCGCCGCCAGCCGGTCGGGGTCCAGCGGCCGACGCACCCCCTGGCCGTCGAGGTAGAAATGCCGACCGCCGAAGCCGTCGAGTTCACCCTTGTCGAGGATCGCGGTGTCGACCGCCGCCGGGCACACCACGGTCACGCCGATCCCGTGACCGGCGGCCTCGGCGCGCAGGGACAGCCCGAGCCCGACGACCGCGTGCTTGGTCATCGCGTAGCTGGTGATGAGCCCCGCCGGGCACAACCCGCCCATCGACGCGGTGAGCACGATCGCCCCGGCCCCGCGGTCGATCATGTGCGGGTACGCGGCGTGCACGCAGTGGACCACCCCACGGACGTTGACGTCGATGATCGCGTTCCACTGCTCCAGGGTGAGCTTGTCGGTGTCGCCACCCCAGGTGATGCCGGCGTTGGCGAACATCAGGTCCAGCCCGCCCCGGGTGGAGACCACCTCCTCGACGAGGGCGGCCACCGCGGCGGCATCGGTGACGTCGAGGTGCGCCGGTTCGACACTCCCGGCCCCTGCCGACCCGGCGCCGGGGCCGGACCTCGTCGTCGTCACCTCCTCGGCGACCCGACGCGCGGCGGCGAGGTCGATGTCCGCCACCACCACGTGCGCACCGGCCGCCACGAGGGCAC
>NZ_JAALDN010000417.1 GCF_014144855.1 Dietzia maris
CAGAGGCGATGCGCGCGGAGGCCCTCAGTGTCCTCGCGGGCCAGCCGGAGGCCGGGAAGCAGGCGGCCGACATCGCCTCCGCGCTCCCGTCGCATCTCGACCTGGGCGCGGTCCGGCAGTTCGCCGGGGGCTCCTCGGACGAGGCGACCCGAGCCATCGGGGGGACCATCGACGCCGGCAGCGTGGGCGCGGCCGTCGACGCCGGCATCAACGGTGACACCGAGGCGATCGTGCAGCAGGTCGCCGACGCGATCAGTCGGGCCGACTTCGGCTCGATCGCCCAGGGGCCGGCGGCGCCCGGGCAGGGCACCGGCCAGGGCGGGAATGCCGGGACCCCCTCGAACAGTGCTCGCGTGGAGACCGTCGTCAACCGCGCCCTCTCCCAGCTCGGGATGCCGTACGCGTGGGGAGGCGGCGATGCCAACGGGCCCACCCGTGGCATCCGCGACGGCGGGGTCGCCGACTGGCACGGTGACTACAACAAGATCGGCTTCGACTGTTCGGGGTTGATGATCTACGCGTTCGCCGGGATCGGCAAGGCGCTCCCGCACTACACCGGCTACCAGTACACCGCCGGGCCGCAGTTCCCGGTGGCCACGCGACAGCGGGGCGACATGCTGTTCTGGCCCGGCCACGTGGCCCTGTACCTCGGCGACGGCCGCATGGTCGAGGCACCCCAGTCCGGTGACGTCGTGAAGATCTCGCCGGTGCGGATGGCCGGGATCTCGCCGATGGTGGTCCGGTTGGTCTGACCGCGGCACCGGTACTGTCGTCCCCAACCCGTTCGGACGGCCCCGGCAGGGCGCCCGGAACACCCGACCACGCGAAGGAGCCCTCCGCGGTGAGCGATCCCCATCCCGAACAGTCGAGCCGTCCCGGCGAGCCCCCCGTGAGCGCGTCGACGGCCGCGGAGGACGCACGTCTCCTCGAGCGAGCGGTCTACGAGGTCAAGAAGGTCGTGGTGGGCCAGGACCGACTGATCGAGATGATCCTCGTCGGCCTCCTCTCGCGGGGTCACATCCTGCTCGAGGGCGTCCCGGGCGTGGCCAAGACCCTCACCGTGGAGACCTTCGCCACCGTCGTGGGCGGGAGTTTCCGGCGGCTCCAGTTCACCCCGGACCTCGTCCCCGCAGACATCGTCGGCACCCGCATCTACCGGCAGGGCCGCGAGGAGTTCGATGTCGAGCTCGGCCCCATCCTGGCGAACTTCGTGCTCGCGGACGAGATCAACCGTGCACCCGCCAAGGTCCAGTCCGCGCTGCTCGAGGTCATGGCCGAGGGGCACGTCTCGATCGGCGGGCAGACCTTCCCCATGCCCAGCCCATTCCTCGTCATGGCCACGCAGAACCCCATTGAGAGCGAGGGTGTCTACCAGCTGCCGGAGGCACAACGGGACCGCTTCCTGTTCAAGCTCGTCATGGACTACCCCACCCCGGAGGAAGAACGCGAGATCGTCTACCGGATGGGCTCGACCCCGCCGGAACCCACGCGGGTCCTCGGCGTCGACGCCCTCATCCGGTTGCAGAAGGCCGTCCGCGAGGTGTTCGTCCATCACGCGTTGGTCGACTACGTCGTCCGCGTCACGGTGGCCACCCGCGAACCCGCACGGCACGGGCTGGAGGACGTGGCGCGGTGGCTCTCCTACGGCGCCTCTCCCCGTGCGACGCTCGGGGCCGTCACCGCAGCCCGTGCGCTCGCCCTGGTGCGGGGACGCGACTACGTGGTGCCGCAGGACGTGATCGACGTCCTGCCGGCCGTCCTCCGGCACCGTCTCGTGCTGACCTATGACGCGCTGGCCGACGAGGTCACCGCCGACACCGTGGTGCGACGCGTGCTCGAAGCCGTACCGCTCCCACAGATCAGCGCGGTTCCCGCCCAGGCCGGCCCGCCGCCGTCACGGTGACCGCCGCGGACGAGGGCAGACGCGACGACCCCGTCGACGCGTCGTCCCGTGCGGCCCTGGCCCAGCTGGAACTGCTCGTCACGCGCCGTCTCGACGGGGTACTCAACGGCGACCACCGCGGACTGCTGCCCGGGCCGGGCACCGAGCCCGGGGAGGCGCGAGCCTACGAACCCGGGGACGACGTCCGAACGATGGACTGGTCCGTCACCGCCAGGACCACCGTCCCGCACATCCGTCAGACCATCGCCGACCGCGAGCTCGAGACGTGGCTGGTCGTCGACCTCTCGCCGAGTCTCGACGTGGAGGGCCGGTACGGGGCCAAGCGGCGACTGGTCGAGGCCGCCGTCGCCACCGTCGGCTTCCTCTCGGCGGGCGGTGGTAGCCGGGTCGGCATGGTCCTCACCGGGGACGGACGCCCACGCGTCCTGCGGGCGACCGGCGGACGGGACCACGTCCGACGCCTACTGGAGGAGGTGGCGCGGTCGGCACCACGCGTCACGCCGGGGGGCTCGCTCGACGACTGCCTCCACGCCGTCCGGAACGCCGCTCGCCGGCACGGCCTGGTGGTGGTGATCTCCGACTTCCTGTCCGAGGTGGACTGGGAACGGTCGCTGCGCGTCCTGGGCACCCGCCACGAGTTCCTCGCCGTCCACGTGGCGGACCCACTCGACATCGCACTCCCGGCCGTGGGCGCCGCCCTGCTGCAGGATCCCGCCACCGGGGAGGTCCTCGAACTCGACGTCGACGACGCGCTCGCCGCCGACTACCGCCGAACCGCCGGTGAGCACCGCGACCGCGTCCACTCCGCGCTCCGGCGGTGCGGCGCACCCGTCCTCGCCCTGCGGACCGACCGTGACTGGATCCGTGACGTCATCGACTTCGTCGGTGTGCGCCGCCAGGGCGGCCTGCCGACCGGCGACAATCTCGTCCGCGACCTCCCCGACGACCGGCCCGGGACGCAGGAGGTGGCGACGCGATGAGCCTGTCCGAGTTCCAGCATCCGCTCTGGCTGATCCTGCTGGTCGTTCCACTGGCACTCGCCGTGGGATACGTCATCGCGCTGCGGTCCAAGAAGCGCCGGACCGTGCGGTTCGGCAACTTCGGGGTACTCCGGACCGTCGATCGCCGAGGACGCCGCTGGTTCACGCACGTCCCGGCCGTGCTCCTGGTGCTGTCACTGCTCACCCTCGTGGTGGCCCTCGCCGGCCCACAGCGCGAACAGAAGGTTCCACGGAACCGGGCGACCGTCATGCTCGTCGTCGACGTGTCCCTGTCCATGGAGGCCACCGACGTCTCCCCGTCGCGACTCGAGGCCGCACAGCAGGCCGCCACGACCTTCGCGAACAACCTCACCCAGGGCGTCAACCTGGGCCTGGTCTCCTACGCGGGCACCGCCTCGATGCTCGTCGCCCCCACCACGGACCGGGGACCGGTGGTCCGCGCGGTCGAGCGACTCAGGCTCGACGAGCGCACCGCCACCGGGGAGGCCATCTACACCGCCACCCAGGCGATCACCACGTTCACCGAAAGCCTGGGCGGACCCGACCAGGCACCCCCGGCGAGGATCGTCCTGCTCTCCGACGGCAAGGAGACCGTCCCCGCCGACCCCACCGAGGAGCGGGGCGCGTTCACCGCCGCCGAACGGGCCTCGGAGGCCGGCATCCCCGTCTCCACCATCTCGTTCGGCACCCTGTACGGCACCGTCGACATCCAGGGCAGGCCGCAGCCCGTGCCCGTCGACGACGCGTCGCTGCGACAGATCGCCGACATCTCCGGGGGCGACTTCTTCACCGCCTCCAGTCTCGAGGAACTCGACTCCGTCTACCGCACCCTCGAGGAACAGATCGGCTACGAGTGGAAGAAGGCCGACGCCTCCCGCCCCTGGCTCGTCATCGGCACCCTGCTGGCCATGCTCGCGGCGGTCGGGTCACTGACCGCGCACCGGCGGATCCCGTGACACCGACCGGGACCCGAGTGCGGACCAGCGCCGGACCGCCCGCCCCGGCTCGCTAGGGTGGGGACATGGTTTCCGAGAGCACGCCCGGCACCACCCCCCGAACGGTCCTCGTGACCGGAGGCAACCGCGGAATCGGGCGGGCGGTGGCCGAGCGGCTCCATGCCGACGGCCACCGCGTCGCCGTCACCCACCGCGGGTCCGGGGCCCCCGAAGGGCTCTTCGGGGTCCAGTGCGATGTGACCGACCCCGACTCTGTCGACGCCGCCTTCACCGCCGTCGAGGCCGAGTACGGCCCCGTGGAGGTGGTGGTCTCCAACGCGGGGACCACCGAGGACACCCTGCTCATGCGGATGAAGGACGAGCAGTTCACCAGCGTGGTGGACGCCAACCTCTCGGGCGCGTTCCGGGTGGCCAAGCGTGCCTCCCGCGGGATGTTGCGGGCCCGGTTCGGTCGCCTGATCTTCATCGGCTCGGTGGTCGGGCAGTCGGGCACCGCGGGGCAGGTGAACTACGCCTCGTCGAAGGCCGGTCTGGTCGGCATGGCACGCTCACTCACCCGCGAACTCGGGTCCCGCAGCATCACCGCGAACGTCGTGGCGCCGGGTTTCATCGACACCGACATGACCGCCGGTCTCGATGACAAGACGCAGGAGCAGGCGATCGCGGCGATCCCCCTCGGACGCAAGGGGTCGGCCGAAGACGTGGCCGGGATCGTGAGTTTTCTCGCCGGTGACGACGCCGGCTACATCTCCGGGGCCGTGATCCCGGTCGACGGTGGAATGGGAATGGGGCACTGACATGAGCCAGACCGACACGGGCGAGAAGGTGGAGACCGGCTCCGGGCTGCTCTCCGGTAAGACGATCCTCGTCACGGGCGTCATCACCGATGCCTCCATCGCGTTCCACATCGCCAAGCACTGCCAACTGCACGGTGCGCAGGTCATCCTCACCGCCTTCGGCCGCCCGTCGTTGGTCAAAGCCATCGCCAAACGCCTGCCCGAGCGTCCGCCTGTGATCGAGTTGGACGTCCAGAGTGAGGACGACCTGGCCGCGCTGGCCGACCGGGTGCGGGAGCACGCCGACTCGCTGGACGGCGTCGTGCACTCGATCGGGTTCGCGCCGCCCAGCTGTCTCGGTGATCCGTTCCTCGACGCGCCCTGGAAGGACGTGGCCGTGGCACTCGAGGTCTCCGCCTACTCCTACGCCTCGCTGGCCAAGGCGGTGCGACCCCTGCTGAACCACGGTGCGTCGATCATCGGCCTGGACTTCGATCCCCGGTTCTCCATGCCGTTCTACAACTGGATGTCGGTCGCCAAGAACGCACTCGAGGCGGTCAACCGCTATGTCGCCCGCGACCTGGGTCCAGAGGGGATCCGCTCGAACCTCATCGCCGCCGGGCCCGTCAAGACGCTCGCGGCGAAGTCGATCGCGGGGGAGGCACTCGGACCCGGTGGCGAGCTGGACCAGATGCAGGACGAGTGGGACCGGCGGGCCCCGTTGGGATGGGACGTCGACGACCCCACCGCGGTGGCCACGACGGCCGTCGCCCTGCTCTCGGACCTCATGACCGCCACGACCGGCACGGTGATCTACGCGGACGGCGGCGCGGGGACGGTCTCGTTCAGCGGACAGGAGAAGTGACATGACAGGAGCGACGGACGACACCGTGGGGCAGGACGACACCATGGGGCAGGTCGACGCCCTGCTCGTGCTCTCATTCGGCGGGCCGGAGGGGCAGGAGGACGTGATCCCGTTCCTGGAGAACGTCACCCGGGGCCGGGGGATCCCGCAGGAGCGCCTCGAGGAGGTGGCCACCCACTACCGCCACCTGGGCGGCCGCAGCCCGATCAACGACCTCAACCGCGAGATCATCGCGAATGTCGAGGCCGAACTGGCCCGCCGCGGCCGCGACCTGCCCGTCTATTTCGGCAACCGCAACTGGACCCCGTACCTCGAGGACACCCTCATGCGGATGAGAGACGATGGCGTCCGCACCGCGGCGGTGTTCGTCACCTCGGCATGGGGTGGATACTCCGGGTGCGGGCAGTACCACGAGGACATCGAGCGGGCACGGGGCGCGGTCGAGAACGCTCCCACGCTCGTGCGCCTGGGACAGTTCCACGACCACCCGAAGTTCGTCGATCGCTTCGCCGCCGACCTGTCACGTGCCCTCGAGGACGCCCGGCAACTGGCCCGCGACGCCGACTCCGACGGTGCCGGGGTCGGAACGGGGGGAGAACCCCGACTGGTGTTCACCGCACACTCCGTCCCGACCACTGCCGACGCCGCGGCCGGCCCCAAGAGACTCGGCGGTCACCTCTACAGCCGTCAGGTCAACGATGCCGCGCGTCTCGTCGCCGCGGCGGCCGGGGTGGACGAGTACGACGTCGTGTGGCAGTCCCGGTCGGGGCCACCGAGCGTGCCGTGGCTCGAACCGGACGTCGTGGACCACGTCCGAGACCTCGCGACGCATCAGGGGATACGTGACGTCGTGGTGTGCCCGGTCGGCTTCATCTCCGACCACGTCGAGGTGATCTGGGACCTCGACACCGAACTCGTCGAGGACACCGACGACCTCGGGGTGCGCATCACCCGGTGCGCGACCCCGGGCCCGTCTCACGAGTTCACCGAGATGATCCTGCAGATGCTCGACGAGGTCGAGACGGGGGAGCGGATCGAGCGGCTCGGTGACGTGCCGTCCCTTGGCTGTACCCGGAACGGCGCCCGGTGCGCGGTCGACTGTTGCCCGGCACCCTCGCGGAGAGCGTGACCTGACGCTCCGACGGTCCCGGTCCCCGGGCGTCGTCAGAAGGTTCTCAGCGCCGCCTCGCCGGCCGCGGCCACCGCGGACCGGCGTGCGGCGTCCTTCACCGCGACGAGTCGCCGGAGAACCGGCTCGCGCGCGGCGGGATCCACCCCGGCCTCCGGCTGTGCCAGCGCGACGGAGGTGATCGCCTCCACCCGGTCGATCCTGTCCACCAGCTCGAGGACGCGGGACGGGAGCCCGGCCGGCAGGC
>NZ_JAALDN010000418.1 GCF_014144855.1 Dietzia maris
GCCCGCCACCGCAGCACCTCGGGATGCGGTTGGACGCAGGTCAGGCACACGGCGTCCCGTGAGCCGGGGTCGCGGACGAGGATCCCCCACCCGGCGTCGGCCACGTCCGCGCGAACCGACGGGACCGGCGGCAGGCTCGAGGAGTCCCCGGGCGCCGTCGTGAGCAGGGACAGCGCCTCCGGCGCCGGATACGAACGCCCGGCGCGCCGCAGCGTCGTGACGAGCCCGGGCAGGAGTCCTGCCGGGCCGGCGGCGGGGGAGACCTCGGCGAGCATCGGGACAGGCGCTCCGACGATCTCCAACAGGTGCGACTCCGCCAGGCCGGAGACGTACGAGGTCAACTCGTCGAACGGTTGATCCGCCCACGCGGTGCGCAGGAGGTACAGCGGCAGCGGCCACGCCGGGGACAGCGCGGTACTGCGGGTGAGGGGTCGGGACATGACGATCAATCCTACCGGCGGTGTGCCGCCGGCACCCCCGGCGCGGCGACGGCTACCGTGTCTGGCCATGGCAGACATGTACGGCTCCGACATCCTGTCCGGCACGGCGCGACGCCGCCGCCCGGAGGTCCCCGTCGTCGACGCCGAACGGGACCTGGTGGTGGAGGACGCCGAATCCGGGTTCTGCGGCGCCGTGGTGGGTTTCGACCGGTCCTACGACGGCGAGTTCGTCAAACTGGAGGACCGGCGCGGTCGGGTGCGCATCTTCGCGATGACCCCCTCGGCGTTCCTCATCGACGGCTCCCCGGTCACCCTGCGGAAGCCGGCCCCGGCAACGCGGCGGGGGCCCGCGGTCACCGCGTCGGGGTCGCGGAAGGTCGAGGGACTGCGGGCCCGCTCGGCCCGCGCGGGGCGAATCTGGGTCGAGGGCATCCACGACGCCGCGCTCGTGGAGAAGATCTGGGGCCACGATCTGCGGGTCGAGGGCGTGGTGGTCGAACCGCTGCACGGGATCGACGATCTGCACGCGCTGGTCACCGAGTTCGGCCCCACCCGTCAGGCGAGACTCGGCGTGTTGGTGGACCACCTCGTCGAGGGCAGCAAGGAATCGCGGATCGTCGCCGGACTGGGGCAGGACGTCCTCGTGACCGGCCACCCGTACGTGGACATCTGGCAGGCGGTCAAACCCTCCGCCGTGGGGATCCGCGAATGGCCGGTGGTCCCCCGCAGCGAGGACTGGAAGACGGGGATCTGCCGGCGGCTGGGCTGGGGCGAACCCGCCGACGGGTTCCGCCACGTGCTCGCCTCCGTGAGCACCTACCGGGACATCGAACCCGCGTTGCTCGGAGCGGTGGAGAGGTTGGTCGACTTCGTCACCGAACCGGCCTGACCGGCAGCGTGGCGTCGAGGACCATCCCCACCAGTCCGATCAGGGCGAACCCAGCGGTGGCCCACAGTGCGGCCGTGCCGTCACCCTCGGTCAGGGAATGCCCCAGGAGGACCGCGGCGACGGTCCCGGGCGCACTGCCGATGAGGGTGGCCAGCAGGAACTGCGGGTAGGAGATCGAGGTCAGCGCGGCGGCGTAGTTGACCACCGAGAACGGCACCGCGGGTACCAGCCGCAGACTGCCCACCGAGAGCCACCCGCGCCGACGCAGTCGTGCGTCGATCGAGGCCACCCGCGGATCCGCGCGCAGCGCGGCTGTCCGGTCGTGACCGAGGCGACGGACCCCGGCGAACGCCAGTGTCGCCGCGATGCCGGTGGCCACGAGAGTCCACGGGATGGCCACGGCCGGGGTGAACAGGACCGCGGCGGTGTAGGTGAAGGTCGACCGGGGGATGGGCGAGACCGTGACGAGCGCGTAGGCGGCGAAGAAGGCAACGGGGAACCACGGACCCAGTCGCGTGGCCCATTCACGGAACTGCTCCAGCCCCGGGGTCGGCACGAGGGTCGCGACCAGGACCACCAGCGCGACGGCCGCCACCCACGCCAACACCCGGTTCCGCACCGGGACGACTGTAGTTGCCGTGGTGCGGACGTCGTCCCCCACAGGTCCCCCTCGCCGCGAGGGCGTGTTCCGGCCCCGGTGGGGCTGGACTAGAGTCCGGGGGTGACCCCCTTCACTCCACACGAGAACGAGGTACCGGTGACCAGTTCGACCACAGGCCCAGACCTTCGCTCCTGGTACGCCTCTGTGGGAGCCGTCCTCGCGAAGGCCGCCCGCAAGGATCCCGCCGACATGCCCGAGGACGCCTGGCGCGCACTGGTCGCCACCACACGCGACGGCATCGAGATCAACCCGCTGTACACGCGGGAAGACGAGATCGCCGAGCGCCCCGCGCCCGGGCAGTTCCCGTACGTCCGCGGCGGGGGCCGGTCGGGGCTGCCCGAGAGCGGCTGGCACGTCAGCTCGCGCATCGCGGTCACGGGGGAGGCCTCCGAGGTCAACACCGAGATCCTGGACCTGTTGAACCAGGGGGTCTCGGCACTGTGGCTCACCGCCGAGCCCGCCGCGCTGGCAGCGGTCCTCAAGGACGTCTACCTGGATCTGGCCCCGGTCACCTTCGATTCCGGTGCCGGCCTGGTCGAGGTCGCCGAGTCGTTCCTCGCCCTGCTCGACGAGCGCCGCGAGGCGGGTGACGGGGTCGTCGACCGCGCCGCCGTCGTCGCCGACCTGGGGGCCGCGCCCGTGACCGCCGCCTACGCGGGGACCGGCACGATCGAGCTCGACGCCGCGGTGCAGCTGGCCACGCGCGTCACCGAGCGCGAGGAGACCATCCGGACCTTCGTCGCCGACGGCACGGTCTTCCACGCCGACGGCGCCGGCGACGCCCAGGAGTTGGCCTACGCCGTGGCCGCCGGACTGGAGTACGTGCGGGCGCTGATGTCGGCGGGACTGTCCGCCGCCGCCGCGCTGCGCCAGATCTCGTTCCGGCTCGCCGCCACCGATGACCAGTTCGCGTCGATCGCCAAGTTCCGCGCGGGACGGCTCATGTGGGCCCGCGTCGCCGAACTCCTCGGCGCTCCCGAGGCCGGTGGCGCTCCGCAGCACGCGGTGACCTCCATGGCGATGATGTCGCGCCGGGACCCGTGGGTGAACATGCTCCGGACCACCCTCGCCGCGTTCGGCGCCGGGGTCGGCGGCGCCACCTCGGTGACGGTCCTCCCGTTCGATGCCTCGGTGCCGGGGGGCCTCGAGAGCACCTCCCATGCCTTCGCCGCGCGTATCGCCCGCAACACCCAGCTCCTGCTGCTCGAGGAGTCGCATCTCGGACACGTCGTGGACCCGGCCGGTGGCTCCTGGTACGTCGAGTCGCTCACCGACGCGCTCGCCGACGCCGCGTGGTCGGCGTTGCAGACGATCGAGGCGGAGGGCGGCCTGACCGCCGCGATCTCCTCGGGGACCGTCGCCGACGCCATCGCCCGCGTACGCGAGGCACGCGACGCCGACATCGCCCACCGCACGGCCCCGATCACCGGTGTGTCCGAGTTCCCCGATCTCGACGAGCAGCCCCTCGACGCCTCTCGCCGTGGCGGCGACGACTACCGCTACGGCCGCGCGTTCGAGGACCTGCGGGACCGGTCCGACGCGCACCTGGAGGCCACCGGCTCCCGCCCGACCGTCCTGATCGCGGGCCTCGGCCCCCAGGCCGAGACGACTCCCCGCGTGACGTTCGTGGCCAACCTGCTCGCCGCCGGCGGCATCGAGGCACGCAATCCGGTCGTCACCGAGGCCGGGCAGTACGCCGGGGCGCACGAGGGCGAGCGGATCGCCGTGCTCTGCGGCGCGGACAAGCGCTACGCGACCGAGGGCGCCGACGCCGTCCGCGCGCTCCGGGACGCCGGGGTGTCGACGGTGTACCTCGCCGGCGCCGAGAAGGGCTTCCCCGCCGACACCACCGACCGCCCGGACGGGTACCTGGCCCTCGGCATCGATGCCGTCGCCGCCCTGACCACCCTCCTCGACCAGCTGGGAGTGCAGTGACATGACGACCTTCCCCGATTTCAGCACCACCCCGTTGCGGGAGACCTCCGAGGGGGCGCCCCTGCCGGACGGTGTCGAGACCACGGCCGACCACGAGGTGGGTCCCGGCGTCGACGCGGACCCGACGTGGGAGACGCCGGAGGGTATCGACGTCAAGCGCGTCTACACCAAGGCCGACCGTGACGCCGTGGAGGCGGGCACCGCCCCGACCGACGACGGCGAGGAGGTCACCCCCTTCCCGTTGGACACGGTGCCGGGTGCGGCACCCTTCCTCCGCGGGCCCTACCCGTCGATGTACGTCAACCAGCCGTGGACCATCCGCCAGTACGCGGGGTTCTCCACGGCCGCTGAGTCCAACGCCTTCTACCGGCGCAACCTCGCAGCCGGCCAGAAGGGCCTGTCGGTGGCGTTCGACCTGGCCACGCACCGTGGGTACGACTCCGATCACCCGCGGGTCGCCGGCGACGTCGGCATGGCCGGGGTGGCGATCGACTCCATCCTGGACATGCGCGAGTTGTTCGACGGCATCGACCTGTCGTCGGTGTCGGTGTCGATGACGATGAACGGCGCCGTCCTGCCGATCCTCGCGTTCTACGTGGTGGCGGCCGAGGAGCAGGGGGTGACGCCGGACCAGCTCGCGGGGACCATCCAGAACGACATCCTCAAGGAGTTCATGGTCCGCAACACCTACATCTATCCGCCCAAGCCCTCCATGCGGATCATCTCGGACATCTTCGCCTACACGTCGAAGATGATGCCGCGCTTCAACTCGATCTCCATCTCCGGTTACCACATCCAGGAGGCCGGTGCGACGGCCGATCTCGAGCTGGCGTACACGCTGGCCGACGGCGTGGAGTACCTCCGCGCCGGTCTGGACGCCGGGTTGGACATCGACAAGTTCGCGCCCCGCCTGTCGTTCTTCTGGGCCATCGGCATGAACTTCTCCATGGAGATCGCCAAGCTGCGCGCGGGGCGTCTGCTGTGGAGCGAGCTGGTCGAGAAGTTCGGGCCGAAGAACGCCAAGTCCAAGTCGCTGCGGACCCACTCGCAGACGTCGGGGTGGTCCCTGACCGCGCAGGACGTCTTCAACAACGTCGCGCGGACCTGCATCGAGGCCATGGCGTCCACCCAGGGTCACACGCAGTCGCTGCACACCAACGCCCTCGACGAGGCGCTGGCTCTGCCCACCGATTTCTCCGCGCGGATCGCCCGCAACACGCAGTTGCTCCTGCAGCAGGAGTCCGGGACCACGCGGCCGATCGACCCGTGGGCCGGCTCGTACTACATCGAGTGGCTCACCGCCCAGCTCGCCGACAAGGCCCGTCTGCACCTCCTCGAGATCGAGGAGGCCGGCGGCATGGCCCAGGCGATCGGGGAGGGCATCCCCAAGCTCCGCATCGAGGAGGCCGCCGCCCGGACCCAGGCGCGCATCGACTCCGGTCGTCAGCCCGTGATCGGCGTGAACAAGTACGTTGTGACCGAGGACCAGGAGATCGACGTCCTCAAGGTCGACAACTCCCGGGTCCGCACCGAGCAGCTGGCGAAACTGGACAAGCTGCGGGCGGAACGGGACGAGGACGCCTGCCAGGCAGCCCTCACCCGCCTGACCGAGGCCGCCTCCGGCGGGGCGGGCAGCGATATGGACGACAACCTCCTCGCCCTCGCGATCGACGCGGCCCGCGCGTACGCCAGCATCGGGGAGATCTCCGACGCGCTGGAGAAGGTCTACGGTCGTCACAAAGCGGAGATCAAGACCCTGTCCGGTGTATACCGGCAGGAGGTCACCAAGGAGGGCGCCGTGGACAACGTCACCCGGGCCATGCGGATGGCCGACGCGTTCGCCGAGCAGGAGGGGCGCCGTCCCCGCATCCTGCTGGCCAAGATGGGACAGGACGGCCACGACCGCGGTCAGAAGGTCGTGGGCACCGCGTTCGCCGACCTCGGGTTCGACGTCGACATGGGCCCGTTGTTCCAGACGCCGGAGGAGGTGGCCCAGCAGGCCGCCGACGCCGACGTGCACGTTGTGGGCGTGTCCTCCCTGGCCGCGGGTCACCTGACCCTGGTACCCGCACTGCGTTCGGCGCTCGCCGGGGTGGGGCGCGAGGACATCATGGTCACGGTCGGTGGCGTCATCCCGCCGGGTGACTTCCAGGAGCTCTACGATGCCGGGGCCGCCGCGATCTACCCGCCGGGCACCGTGATCGCCGAGGCCGCCATCGGGCTGCTCGACGCGCTCGCCGGCGAGCTCGGCCACGACCTCTCGTCGGCCGCCTCGGGTGAGGGGGCCGGCTCGGAGGTGACGTCCTGACCCGCCTCGGCTCCGGACCCGACCCGGCCGGTTCGGGCAACCTGTCGGGCAGTCTGTCTACCACGGCCGGCACCGGCTCGGTGCGTGGACCGGTGCCCTCGGCCACCGGGCCACGTCCGCGGCGCGAGATCGATGTCGACGCACTGCTCGCCGGCGTGCTCGAAGACCACCGCCCGGTCCTTGCCCGCGCGATCACACTGCTGGAGTCCACGAACCCGGCGCACCGGGAGAAGGCCCAACAGCTCCTGTTGGGCGCGCTGCCGCACGCCGGTGGGGCGCTGCGGATCGGCATCACCGGGGTGCCGGGGGTCGGCAAGTCGACGTTCATCGAGTCCTTCGGCCTGTACCTGGTGGAGCAGGGCCTCAAGGTCGCGGTCCTCGCCGTCGACCCGTCGTCCACCCGCACCGGCGGCTCGATCCTCGGCGACAAGACCCGCATGGCCACCCTGTCCACGGAACCGAGGGCCTACATCCGGCCCTCGCCCACGTCCGGCACGCTCGGGGGCGTGGCGAAGGCCACGCGGGAGACGATGGTCCTGCTCGAGGCCGCCGGGTTCGACGTGATCCTCGTGGAGACCGTCGGCGTCGGCCAGTCCGAGGTGACGGTGGCCGGGATGGTCGACTGCTTCACGTTCCTCACCCTCGCCCGCACCGGCGACCAGCTGCAGGGCATCAAGAAGGGTGTCCTCGAGTTGGCGGACATCGTCGCGGTGAACAAAGCGGACGGCCCGCACGTCAAAGACGCCTCGCGGGCCGCCCGCGAACTCGGGGCCGCCCTACGGTTGGTGCGTCCTGCCGACGCGGTGTGGAAGGTGCCCGTCCTGACCATGTCGGGACTGGAGGCCGAGGGACTGGACCGCTTCTGGAACTCCGTCCGCTCGCATCAGGACACGATGAACGGGATCGGCGAGGTGGAGGCGCGGAGGGCGCGTCAGCAGGTGGACTGGACGTGGTCCATGGTCCACGACACGCTGATGGCCCGGCTGGCCGCCGATCCGGAGGTGCGCAGGATCGCCCCGGAAGTGGAGCAGCAGGTGCGCGAGGGCACGCTCACCGCGGCCCTCGCTGCGCAGGCGATCATCGACGCCTTCGACTCCTGAGCCCCGCCGGGCACCGTCTTGCGCAGTGCGCAATGCGCAGGCTTCGCACCGCCCCCGACCGCCCACACCAAATCCGCTACTCGCACTGCCAATCTGCTACTCGGAATCGGGTAGCGAATCCGGAGGGAGAGTAGCGGATTTCGTGTGCCGCGGCGTGGTCAGCGTTTGCGCAGTACGAACCCGACCGCGCTCATGTGCTGGTCGTGCGCGACGAAGGTCCTGCGCATGGCGAGAACCCGCCGGCGGGCGTCCGCGTCGCGGAGGAGGTTTCGGACGATCCGGGCCACGCCGACGATGCCCACGCCGACGATGCCCTCGTCGGCGGGGACACGGCGGGGCTATCCTGCGGGGCCGGGTGGGGGAAGGAGGGATGTGCGGGCACGCCCCACGTCCTTCAGGCGTCCCACCAGCGCTGCAGGAGGTAGTCACGCTCGGCCTCGTTGCGGGCGAGTGCGTGGGCGCGGGCCCACGCCCGGCGCGCCTCCTCCGGACGCCCGAGCAACTCCAGGGTGACCGCCCTCGCCTCGTGGAACGGATGGTGCTCGGCGAGCGCCGGGTCCGCGGACAACTCGTCCAGGTGGGCGATCCCCGCCTCCGGCCCGTCTCGTCGCCCGATGGCCACCGCCCGCGCCATCCGGACCACCGGGCCGGGAGCGAGGATCACGAGCACATCGTAGAGGGCCACGATCTGCCGCCAGTCCGTCGACGCGAAGTCCGGGGCCTCGGCGTGCACGGCGGCGATGGCGCCCTGAACGGAGTACGGGCCCGGGCCGCCCGCGGCAGCCTGCTGTGCGAGCGACAGGCCTTCCTCCAGCAGGAGACGGTCCCACGTGCGGCGGTCCTGGTCCGGCAGGGGAACGGGCATCCCGTCGCGACCGGTCCGTGCGGGCGCCCGTGCCTCGATCAGCACCATCAACGCCAGCAGACCGGTGACCTCCGGCTGGGTGGGCATCAGACGATGGACGATCCGGGCCAGCCGGATCGCCTCCTGCGTCAGATCCCTCCTCAGGTGGTTCGCCCCCTCCGTGGCGGCGTACCCCTCGGAGAAGACCAGATAGATCGCCGCCAGGACGGCCGAGAGCCGGTCGGGAAGCTCCGCGCTCCCGGGTACCCGCACCGGGATCCGGGTGACCCGCATCCGCCTCTTCGCCCTGACCAGCCGCTGCTGCATCGTGGGCACCGGCACCAGGAACGCCTGGGCGATCTCGGCGGTGGTCAGCCCCGCCAGGTACCGGAGCGTGAGCACGACCTGCTCCTCGACCCTCAGGGTGGGGTGGCAGCAGGCGAAGAACAGCTCGAGACGCTCATCCGGGATTTCGTCCGGATCCGCGGGCGAGACCTCCACCGCACGGGCCACCCGGTGTTCCTGCTCGACGTGCAGCCGGGCCAACCGCTCCGTCAGAGCCCGCTGTCGCCGGAGTCGGTCGATCGCCTTCCGCGCCGCGGTCGTCATGAGCCAGGCCAGGGGCTTGTCCGGCACACCGGTGACCGGCCACTTCTCCAGCGCGGCCGCGAAGGCGTCCTGCGTCGCGTCCTCCGCGAGGTCGAGGTCTCCGAACCGCGCCACGAGAGCCGCGAGCAGTCGCGAGCGGTCCTCCCGGCGCAGCGCGCCGAGCACGTCGCGAACCGCCAGACCCGGGGCCGCGCTCTCGCACTCCCCGGGTCGGCGGTCACCGGGCGCCCCGCGCTCGGTGCCCACGGCGTCTCCTGGTCCCTCGGTCACCGGTGCCCGGCGTCCGTCAGTACTCTGCGATGGCCCGGACCTCGACCCGGCCACCATGCACTCCCGGGCATCGCCGCGCCCACGCGAGCGCCGCGTCGATGTCGGGCACGTCGATGATGATCGTGCCCCCGACGAACTCGCGGCTCTCCGCGAACGGACCCGAGGTGATGACGGGGTCGCCGCCACCGGCGGGGGCCGCGAGACTGACCGCGGTCTCCGGGTCGTGCAGGGCGAAACCGCCGGCGAGGACCCCCGCGGCCTCGAGTTCGGCATCGAACGCCATGAACGCCTCCGGTCCGGGCCCCTCGACGGCCCCCTCCGGCCCGGCCTCCCCGCACCGGACGTCGTCGATGTTGCCGAAGAGTAGAAGCACGTACTTCATGTCGATCTCCTGACTGTGACTGGTGGATGCCGGCCGCGGTGAAGTGCGCCGACACCTTCTTGACGAACGGGCACCCGAAGATCGACAGGTCCGCAGAATGAATCTCCGCGCTCGCTGATTCCGCTCCCGGGGCATCCGCGCAGGAGATGTCGCCCGCGGCTGTCTCAGAGGCCGCGCGACTACACTCTCGCGGGCACACGAGGCTCACAGCCGTCAGGGTCGGATGCACACGCCGGCATGCTCACCCACACGCGACAGCTCGTCTGTGAACGACGCGGACGCGAATGGAGTCAGACAGGAGGCGACGGGGGAGACGACAGATGCCGACTCCGAGCCCGCCGACGCTCCGGTTCAGTACCGTTCGTCCGGCACCCGACGGCTCCGCGAGCGCATCGCGAACAGCAGACCGATCACGAAGAGCACCACACCGGCCACCATCAGGATCACCGCGAGGGTGTTCGAGTCGATACCCGGAATGCTGATCTCGACCGCGTACATGAGTATCGCGCCGAGCACCACGAGGACCACTCCGCCGCCGATGTAACCCATAGCTGTTCTCCTTCGTCGTGAGCGTGCGCGTGTCCGCGGTTGTGCGCTCACCCTACGAGAACTCGGCGCCGAATTCAGGCGTGCGGGGAGAGCAGCTTTCGTGCCGGTTCCTCGATGAACCGGTGGCTCGCTGCGCCCGCGGCCAGCGAGCCGGCCACGGTGACGGGCCAGATGACCCCCATCCGCTGGTCCCATAGCCGCGTGCGGGTGAGGGGGAACGCGGCGTGCAGGACGAGCTGATGCCACAGGAAGATTCCGTACGACCAGGTGCCGACCTTCTGCAACGGCGCGGACTCCAGGACCGGGAACCGCGTGCCCTCCGGGGCGAGGACCACCGGGGCCAGGACGAGGAACGCCATCGTGCCCGCCAGACCGGTCCGGGCCGCGAACTCGACGGGGCCCGGGTGGACGAATCCCTCGGAGAACCATCCGGGAACGGTGGTGGCGACCAGGGCAGCGCCGCCGGCGAGCCACCACCCCCACCTCGCGAGTCGATCGCGACACATCCGAGCGAGCGTGCCGGGGGGCGCGGTGACGACCTCGGCCAGCAGCATCCCCGCGGCGAACCAGGCGGCGAACGACGGCGGGAGGATCTGGACGTTGACGTCGGCCGGCAGGATGCCGAGGGCGTGCCACGGGAGCATCGGGAACACGAGACCCGAGGCACCGAACGCGGCGATCGCCGGGATACGCCACCGGGCGGAGTCGCCGCGCAGGTCCTTCATCGCGGTCCACAGCAGCGGGAAGGCGAGGTAGTACGCCATCTCCACGGCCAGCGACCACGCGTGCGTCAGCCCGGCGACGAGGAAGTTCGACGTGTAGATCTGCGTGAGGGTCAGGTTGGCGATCCAGGAATCCGGGCCGTTGACGTGGTTCTGCTCGAGCAGCAGCATCGCGGCGGCGACCAGCACCGCGTACGACGGCAGGATCCGCACGAGACGCGAGCGGAGGTACTCGCGGGTCGGCCGGGCGGTTCCCGGCTCGTCCCTGCGCGCGTGGGCGGCGTGGGCTCGCCACAGCAGGAACCCGGATTTGGCGAAGAAGACGGCGACCGCCAGGTCGAGTCGCCCGAACAGCCGTTTGACGGGTGACCCGGTGGACGCGCGGGTGACGAAGGCGACGTGGGTGGTCAGCACCCCGACGGCCGCGAGGCCACGGATCCCCTCGAGGGCGGGGACGAATCCCCGGGCCCCGGCGAGTCGGCGTGGCGCCGAGCCGGCCGAAGTCGTGTCCCTGCCCGCCGGGTATCCCGAACGGGTGGCCGTCGCGTGGCCCGCACCCTCGAAGGACGCCGCACCGGGGCCTGCCGCCGGTACGGTCACCTCGGCGCGTTGCCGGATCCGCCTACGCACGGTCTCCCGCGCGGTGGCCACGGCGTTCCGGACGGTGACCACCGCAGGCTCGGCCTCGCCGGAGGCCACCGCTGCGCGACGTGCGGAGACCCCGGCGACGACCGCCCCGCCCGCGACGACGATCAGGGCGGTGGCGACAGACCTCATGGACTCTCCCGGGGCGGTGAGGTGGGATGACGGCGGTGCCCGGGAGGGCCCAGAGGCCGCCCGGAACATCCGGAGGAGCCTAACACCGGTTCTAGTTCCGTCCATCGACCGCCCGCGCCTCCGGGTCCGATCACTCCGGGGGCGGGCCGGTGGTCGGTCGGCACCGGTTTTCGTAGGGTGGCATCACCCGTTTCCCGATCGGAGAGCCATGACCGACGCCCCCACCGACCCCGGGTCCGACGCCGTGGACGACCACCCGCCGGAGGCCGTGGACGTCCTGGTGATCGGCGGGGGCCCGGCGGGCCTGTCGGCCGCCACCTGGGTCGGCCGGTATCAGCGCTCCACCCTGCTCGTCGACGCCGGGTGCCAGCGCAATCTCGCGGCGCAGCGGATCCACGGCATGCTCGGCACCGGCCCCACCACACCCGCCGAGTTCTACGCCGACGTCGACGAGGGTCTTCGCGAGTACCCGACCGTCCGACGACTCGGTGGAGTCGTCACCGACCTGGTCAGGGAATCCGACGACCGGTTCGTCGCCCGAATCGCACCCGGCGCCACAACGGATGGTGGTGACGAGAACCCCGTCACGGTCACCGCCAGGCGGATCATCCTCGCCACCGGCGTGCGCGACCGGCTACCCGACCTCGCGGGGATCGACGACCACTACGGGGTCGACGTGCACCACTGTCCCGCCTGCGACGGCCTCACCGCCGCCGGCCGGCGGATCATCGTGCTCGGCGTGGGCGCGCATGTGCCCGCCTACGCGTCCGAATTGCTGGACTGGGCGTCGGAGGTGGTCATCGTCACCGAGAGCGACTCCGACCCGGCCTTCGACGACGATCAGCGGGCCGCCTGCGCGGAGCACGACATCGAGGTGATCGACGGGGTCGCCCGGGAGCTCGTCGGCGACCCCGGCCAGCTGGAGGGGGTCCGGCTCGCGGACGGGAGGGTGATCGCGGGGTCGAAGGTGTTCTTCTCCTACGCGCACCACCCGACGAACGAGCTCGCGACGTCCCTGGGCTGCGAGCTGGACGACGAGGGCGGTCTCACCGTCAACGCGATGCAGCTGACCAGCGTCGACGGCGTGTACGCCGCCGGCGACATCGTGACCGGCCTGCAGCTCGTGCCGATCGCCGTGGGCACCGGCGCCGCGGCCGGCGTGGCGTGCGCGACCTCGCTGCGCGGGC
>NZ_JAALDN010000041.1 GCF_014144855.1 Dietzia maris
GCCGGGCCGGTGCCGCGGGTGCCGGACGGGCGCCTGTCGGGTGCCGGGCGGTTGCCGCCGCAGGCGCGACCGGTGGCACCCGTCTGGGGGCGGGGTTACGTTCCAGACGCAACCCGACCCCTGAAAGGGAGGCAGCTGTGGACCCCATCATCTGGATCATCATCGGGGTGATCGCGCTGATCATCGCGATCGCGCTCATCGCGATGGCCGTCAAGAGCAGCAACCGGAAGAAGCTCACCGAGGCCGCGGAACTGCGGCGCAGCGCACGAGAACGCGAGCAGCAGCTCGAGCAGCAGGACGCGGTCGTCCGCGAGCAGGAGCACAGGGCGGGCGCAGCCGAGCAGGAGGCCCGTGCGAAGGCCGCCGAGGCCGACAAGCTCCGGGTGGAGGCCGAGCGGCAGCGCGGCACCGTCGACGAGCAGAAGCATGATGTCCGGCGGATGGAACAGACCGCCGAGAAGCTCGATCCCAAGGGCCGTGCTGATGACCTCGACCGCGGTCGCGACCACGGCGACCGGGGCCTCACCCACGATCGAGACCATGGCGGCGACCGGGGTCTGACCCGCGACCGCGACCATGGCGGCGACGGGGGCCTCACCCACGATCGCGACAGGGGCGGCGACCTCACCCATGACCGCGACCGCGGTCACGATCACGGAGGGTTGGCCACCGGGACCGGTATGGGCTCGTCCGCCACTTCCGGGTCCGGTATCGACTCCGGTGACCGGGGCCGCCACGGAGCGGGTGCCGCGGCCGCGGGAGCATCCGGAGTCGGCGCGGGTGACGCCGGCGGGCGTCACGCCCGGACCGACGATGTCCCCGGTGGTTCCGATCCGCAGGCGAGGTCGGGGCACCGGACCGGGACGCCCGGCGACACCGTCGACCCGGACCGTCATCCTGACGACAAGCCGGGAATAGTGGACAAGATGCTGGGCCGGACCCGCGGGGATGAACCCCGCCACTGACCGGAGGAGGCCTCGCGCCTCGGAGAGGCCGCATCGATGAGGGGCCCGTGGGAGAGAGATCTCCCTCGGGCCCTTCGTGTTGACCCCGTCGGCGGTGCGTCAGGCCGAGACGGCCGCGGATCGACCGTTCAGCCCGCGAGCGCCGAACAACGGGCCGTACAGGACGCCGGCGATCAGGGCGCCGACGATCGGTGCCACCCAGAACAGCCACAGCTGGCCCGGTGCGCCGCCCCCGTTGAAGAACGCCACGGCCGTCGACCGTGCCGGGTTCACCGACGTGTTGGTGATCGGGATGGAGATGAGGTGGATCAGCGTCAGTGTGAGGCCGATGGCCGCGGGCGCGAAGCTGGCGGGGGCCCGGCGATCGGTGGCGCCGAGGATGACCCATACGAAGAGGGCCGTGAGCACGATCTCGATGAGCAGCGCCGAGAGCAGGCCGTAGCCGTCGGGCGAGTTGGCCCCGTAGCCGTTGGCGGCCATGCTGCCGGTGGCCTCGAATCCGTCTTTTCCGCTTGCCACGACGAGGATCAGCGCGCCCGCGACCAGACCCCCGACGACCTGACTGACGATGTAGATGGGCACTTTCGCCCAGGGAAGTCGGCCCGCGACCGCGGCGCCGATGGTCACAGCCGGGTTGAAGTGACCGCCCGAGATGTGCCCGAACGCGTACGCGCCGGTGAGGACCGTGAGCCCGAACGCGATCGCGACCCCGAGGTATCCCACGCCGACGGGGACGTCGCCGGTATCGGCGGTGGCGATCTGGACCGCCGCGAACACGGCGGTGCCGCAACCGCCGAGGACGAGCCAGAACGTGCCGATCAGCTCGGCGGCGATGACCGCGGTGATGGCCGGGGCGGTAGACGGGGTTGCCGGGGACGAATCAGACATGAGGTGACCTCCGGTCCTGGCCTCCGTGCGAACGGAGGAGCGGGAACTCCGGGCGTGGGTCCCTGCGCGCTACGCTAGCGCGCTCTATCGGCCGCAGAGAGGTTTCCGCCAGCCGGTGTGTGGCAGGGCCGGAAGGGCGGCCCGAGGGGATCAGGGTGCCAAGAGGTGAGGAAGCGCCTGCCCTGCGGTGGCCCGGACGTGGACCGAGACCTCGGAGCCGAGCCCCGAGGCGCCCGGGTTCACCTCGATCACCGGGATCCGGGCGTCGGCGGCGAGCCCGGGTAGTGACGCCGCGGGGTGGACCAGGCCGGAGGTGCCGACGACGAGCACCGCCGCGGCCGAGGTGACCGCGTCGACCGCAGCGTCCCAGGGCCGGCCCGGGAGCATCTCGCCGAACCACACCACGCCCGGTCGGGCGCGCCCGCCACACCGGTCACAGTTCGGCGGGGTGAGGCGGTCG
>NZ_JAALDN010000419.1 GCF_014144855.1 Dietzia maris
CGGCCGCTGCCCGGACGTGCCCCACCCTCCGGGCCCCCGCCCGGCTGTCCCGCGGGGTTCGGATCCCCGGCGGCCGGCTGCTGGCTCGTCGTCGTCATCTACTACTCCCGGTGCGCGTCGCCGGCCCCGGACGGGCCGCGTCGACCCGCCACCGTAGCGGACCGACCTGTGATTCCGGGGGTGCAGGGGCGCCGACCGCACCGGCGCGGACTCCGCTCCCGCCAGGCCACGGGCATTACACATGAGATAGCCAGTTAGCCTTCAGGTATGCCCAGGCTCCGTCTCAGCTCTGTCCGTGTCCTCACCGGCGGCATGGCCGTCTCGGCGCTCCTGCTGTCCGGCATCGGCCCGGCCCACGCTGACCCCGGCGACTGGAGCCAGTACCGCGCGACCCCCACCAACAACACCCACGTCGTCACCGGCGGGGCCCAGATCTTCTCCGGCACCATCCCCACCGCGAACGAGGTGCGGGCGACCCCGGTGGTGGCCGACGGCAAGGTGTTCGTCGGCAGTCACGGCTCCGGGGAGCTGCAGGCGTTCGACCTGGCGACGGGCGAATTGTTGTGGCAGGCGCAGGCGCCGAACTGGGTGCATTCGGAGATGATCCATTCCGACGGGCGGCTGTTCGTGGGATTCGGCAACCGCTTCTTCCAGGACGGGCCGGGTGGCTACCGCGGCACCGGGGAGTCCGGCGTCCTGGGTCTGGACCCGGACACCGGTGAGATCCTGTGGCGCCACGACACCGCCGGCGAGGTCATGCCGACACCCGCCGTGACGGGCGGAGCGGTCTGGGCGGTCACCGGGGACCGTCGCCTGTACAAACTCGACCCGGCGACCGGTGAGGCGCTCGAGGTGGTGGAGACCGGCCACGTGGTGAGCATGTCCTCGCCGTCGGAACAGGGCGGAGTGCTGTACTTCGGCGGCGGCGCGCCCCGGCCGTACACGTTCTTCGCCTACGACACCGCGGCCGGCGAGTTCGCCTGGCAGCGGGAGTTCCCCGAGTTCACCCACGGCCTCGATGACGTCCCGCCGGCCGTCGACGAGGGGATCGTCGTCACCACGGCCAACCGCGCCCTGCTGCCCGGGATCGCCGGCGCGCGCGAGGAGCACACGATCATCGCGATGGACCAGCAGTCCGGCGAGGTGGTGTGGCGGGACGTGATCGGTGACGGGCCCGCCCCGACCAACAACCGGTCCGGTGCGCCGACCATCCACGACGGCACCGTCTTCGTGGGCAGTCCCACCACGGGCGCCGCCTACGCGTATGACCTGCACTCCGGCGAGCGACTG
>NZ_JAALDN010000420.1 GCF_014144855.1 Dietzia maris
AGGCGCTGCGCCTCCTCCAGCACCGCGTACGTCTTGGCGACCTCGGCGGAGGGCTGGCCCATCGAGTAGGTCCGGGTGCAGTCGGAGTGATAGCCGCTGGGCAGCGGCCCGCCGATGTCCACCACCACGATGTCGCCGGTCTCGACCACCCGGTCGGACACCCCGTGGTGCGGGTCGGCGCCGTTCGGGCCCGAGCCGACGATCACGAACTCGGCGCGCGTGAGCCCCTCGGCCTCGATGGCGGCGGTGATGAGCTCGCCCACCTCCGCCTCGGTCCGGCCCACCTGCAGGAACTCCCCCATCCGGGCATGCACTGCATCGATGCGACGGGCGGCCTCGGCGAGCTCGCCCACCTCGTGCGCGGTCTTCACGGCCCGCACGTGGTCGATCACCTCCGAGGCGAGGACCACCTCGCCGTCGACCCCGTCCTGGAGCGGCACCAGGTGCAACGCCGGCAGGGCGGTGGACACCGCCACCCGCCCGGCGACCGACCCGGTGACGAGCGCGATGGCGTCGGTCCCGTCCGCCCACGGGTGGATCCTCGCGCCCACGCGGTCGGCGGCTCGCCGGGTGACGTCGGTGAGTTCGAGCGACGGCAGCACCAGCAGTGGCTCTGCCCCGTCCACGGGCACGACCAGCGCGGTGAGCCGCTCGTGCGAGGCCATGCGCTCACCGGTGAGGTAGGACATGTCCTCGCCGGAATACACCACCACGTGGTCGATCCCGAGGTCCCGCGCGCGATCGCGGACGGCTGCCAGACGGTGCGAGTGGATCTGCGTAGTGGGGCTGTTCATGTCCTCCACAGTAGGCCGGGGCCGCAGTGGGCCGGAGCCGACTAGCCTGACGGCAGGTACTCGCTCCCGACCCGACGACATCAAGGAGGCGCGGTGTCCCAGGGCCCGCTCATGGTTCTCGACAGCGCCGGCTTGTGGTTCCGCGCGTTCCACTCCGTGCCCGAGAAGATCACCGGCCCGGACGGCTCCCCCGCCAACGCCGTGCGCGGCTTCTGCGACATGGTGGCCGTGCTCGTGGACGAGTACTCCCCGACCGGCCTGGTGGCCGGCCTCGACCGCGCGTGGCGTCCGGACTGGCGGGTGGAGTTGTTGCCCTCGTACAAGGCGCACCGCGTGGGTGACGACGGCGAGGAGGACGCCCCCGCGTCACTGGGCCCGCAGGTCGAGTCGATCCGCGGAATCCTCGGGGCGGCGGGCATCGCCCAGGCGTGGGCGGAGGACGCGGAGGCCGACGACGTGCTGGCCGCGCTGGCCGCCCGGGATCGCGAGGTGCTGGTCGTGACGGGCGACCGCGACCTGTTCCAGCTGGCATCGGCGAGCACCACCGTGGTGTACGTGGGAGCGGGGATGAAGAAGCGTCTGGCGTACACCCCGGAGGTCGTGGCGGAGCGCTTCGATCTGCCCGCTGGTGACGACGCCCGCGTGTACGCGGACTACGCGGTGCTGGTCGGCGACGCGTCGGACGGGTTGCCCGGCGTGGCGGGGGTCGGTGCGAAGACCGCCGCGGCCCTGCTGCGCGAATACGGCGACCTCGACGGCATCGTCGCCGCCGCCGGCGATCCGGGGTCGGCGCTCACCGCCCGC
>NZ_JAALDN010000421.1 GCF_014144855.1 Dietzia maris
ACGGGGTCGACGGGCAGAGCGGAGCCGATCAGCCCGCCGACCCCACCCGCCGCGAGCCGACTCGTCGGCGGACGCCGAGCCGCGAACGGGACCGGCCCGTCCCGGCCTCTGCCCGCTCCGGCCGGGTCGGTACCACAGCGCATCCGGAGGCCCACCGCCTCACCACGCGCACGGACCTGTCCGACACCCTGCTGGGCCCGCGGAACTACACCCCGCGGCGGATCGGACTCCTCGCCGTCGTCGCCATCATCCTGCTCGTCACCGTGTCGTTCCCGCTGCGCAATCACTACCAGTTCCTGCGCGACGAGAAGACCGTGGCGCAGGAGCGGGCCGCGCTGGAGGCGACGATCGCCGAGCTCGAGGCCGAGGAGCAGATGCTGTCGGACCCCGCGTACATCGAGCAGCAGGCCCGCATCCGCTTTGGCGCCGTGAAGCCGGGGGAGACCCCGTACCGCGTGTCCATGGTCGACCCGGTCGAGCAGGCCGTGGCCGAGCAGAAGGCCGCCGAGCTGGCGGCGCAGCCGTGGCAGACGCGCGTGTGGAACTCTATCGCCGAGCCCGCCGACCCGATCATGCCGGAGGATTCGACGGTGCTCCAGGGCACGTCCATCCCCGGTGGCCCAGACACCCCGCCGGTGCCGGTCGTGCCCGGCGTGCCCGGCGCCGACGACCCCGCCGCCCCCATCCCGGGCGGCGTCCAAGATCAATCACAGGAGGACCCCCCAGCGTGAGCGCCGAGCAGAGCGTGTCCAGCGAAGACCTCGACGCGATCCAGGCCCAGCTGGGTCGGCCGCCGCGGGGCGTACTGGAGGTGTCCTACCGCAGCCCCGACGGGCAGCCCGGGGTGGTCAAGACCGCGCCGCGGCTGGAGGACGGCACTCCGTTCCCCACGCTGTACTACCTCACCGATCCGCGGCTCACCGCCGAGGCGAGTCGGCAGGAGTCCGCGGGGATCATGAGGGGGATGACGACGAGGTTGGCCCAGGAGCCCGAGCTGGCCGCCAACTACGTGCAGGCGCACGAGCGGTTCCTCGCCAAGCGCAACGAGATCGAGGACCTGGGCACGGACTTCAGCGGCGGCGGCATGCCCGAGCGCGTCAAGTGCCTGCACGTGCTCATGGCGTACGCGCTCGCGGAGGGGCCGGGCGTGGTCTGGCTGGGCGACGAGTCCGTGGCGCTGGCCTGTGAGGCCGGGCTGCGCGGCACGGCGCTGCCGGAGGACTGGCCGACCCCCGAGGAGCTGGGCGTGCCCGACTACCTCGCGATGGAAGAGCAGTGACCACGCCTATGCGCGATGGCGCTGTCCGCGTCGGCGCCGTCGACTGCGGTACCAATTCCATCCGCCTGCTGGTCGCCGAGGGCGTCCCCGGCGAGGCCGGGCTCACCGACGTCACGCGCGATATGCGGATCATCCGGCTCGGCGAGGGCGTCGACGCGACCGGGCGGCTCTCTGATGGTGCGCTCTCCCGCTGCCGGACCGCGCTGACGGACTACACCGCCACGATGGCCGAGCTCGGTGTGCAGTCGGTGCGGATGGTCGCGACCTCCGCTACCCGCGATGCCCGCAACAAGGACGAGTTCTTCGGCATGACCGCCGAGGTGCTGGGCCAGCACTTCCCGGGCGCGCGGGCCGAGGTGATCTCCGGGCAGACCGAGGCCGAGCTGACCTTTGCCGGCGGGGTATCGGACCTGCGGGCCGAGGACGGGCCGTTCGTGGTGACCGACCTCGGCGGTGGGTCCACGGAGATCGTGGTGGGTGAGCTCGTCGGCGGAGAGGTGCGGCTGCTGGGCGCTCGCAGCCTCGATGTGGGCTGCGTGCGGATCACCGAGCGGGTGCTGCATACGGACCCGCCAACCCCGGCCGAGATCGCCGAGGCCCGGGCCATGATTGCCGAGGCGCTGGCCGAGGCCGGCGATGTCCCGGTGGGCCGTGCCGCCCGCTGGGTGGGCGTGGCCGGTACCTTCACGACGCTCGCGGCGTTGGCGCAGGGGTTGGGGGAGTACGACCCCGAGCGGATCCACGGCAGCGTCATCCCGCTGGATCGCATGCGCGAGGTCTGCGACAGGCTGGTGGCGTCCTCGGTGGCCGAGCGCCGCAGCTTGGGGCCGATGCACCCAGGTCGCGCGGACGTCATCGGCGGGGGCTCCATCGTGGTCCAGGCGCTGTGTGATGTGATGGCAGAGCGCGCGGGGTTGTCGGAGCTCACGGTGAGTGAGAAGGACATCCTGGACGGCATCGCGATGTCGGTGCTGACCCGGCTGACCACCTAAGCCTGGCCCGACAGCCCGCGCGCAACCCGGCCCCGCTGTGGCGAGGTCGACAAGCCCCCATAGCCCAATTGGCAGAGGCAGACGGCTTAAAACCGTTTCAGTGTCGGTTCGAGTCCGACTGGGGGCACTACTGGACACTCGTTCCGATGGTATCGAGTCGACGAAGCCACAGCGATATAGTGCCCTCCGCGATCGCTGAGTGAAGGGCCAAGGGATCGAAGAGAGTCGTTGACTGCAGCGTCGCAGTCAAGGCGCCAATTATCTGCCGGTCGGATGCCGATGCGACTGCGGCGGGGTCGAAAAAGAAAGGTAGGCCGTGACCGCCAAGGTCAGCGAGTGGGTTTTTGCTGACAAAGGGTGCGAATTCGCGTGCGAACTCCTCGCGGATCTCGACGGTGTCGTCGGGCAGGACCTGCTGACCTGACAGTTCTTCCATTTGGTCTAGGAACTTGGTAACAGCCGCGTAGACAGACTCGGGTTCCGGCTCGTCGACGGAGTTGTCGATCGCTGTTGATTCGTTCACCTTCTCCGCCCTGAAAGTAAAGATAAGATCCTCGGTGTCTAGTCCGAGATGTTCGAACAGTCCGCGGAGTAGGCGGGTCTTGGCGTTGGTGGGGCTTCCCGTGACCACTGAGAGGCTCTCGTCCACCTTGGTGAACTCGGGCCCGGGTAGCTCTTGTGAGGCGCCGGCTACAGCAAAGCTCGGGTTGCCCTGGGCAAAGTCGAGAACCTCAGAGCGGTCTTGCTCGAGCAGCACGCGGAGCAGTCGCCGGAGCATCTCGGCCCACGAGGTCACAGTCTCACTGACGTCGCCGAACTCGTAAGCAGTGATCGACTTGCCGCGAAACTCTGTGTCATCGCCAAGTGCCACTTTGTCGAGGATAGCGGCAGGCGGACGGAACGAGGTCTGCGGAATCGCCCAGTAGGTTCGTGCGATCTCAGTCAATCGCCGTGTGCGCTCCTCAATCTCCGGCAGGCCCCACGTATCAAGTGTCTTGAGGTAACTGTTGAGGCGGTACGGGGAGTCGTCGAAGCCCTCCTCCATGGACTTCTTTCGGGTGAAGGGGGCGTTGGAGTACGAGCTGTTGTACCCGGTCACAGTAAGGTTGCCAATCCGATGGAGCCATGTTTGATGGATCTCCTCCGCGTTCTCGCCGAGTGTGGCCCTCCAGGATTCAGTAAGTGTGTGGGGCATGATGTGCTCGACGGAGGCGGCGCCGGTCTCAAGCGCTGCGGAGATGTCTCTAACGTCCAGAGAATCGCGGTTTTCAAGGCAGTCGAAGAGGTACCGGCGGTAGCCGGAACGTAGCGCGTAAGAGTTTCTGCTGGCAAAGGCGGCCAGGAACTCGTCGTCTTGGGGGAACCTTCCCCCGCCTTCGCGCCTCGCGAGAAGGTAGGTGAGCACCCCGGCGTGCGTGTGATCCGCGGTGCGCAGTCGTCGAGCCTCGTTGTAGAGGGTCGCGAAGATCTTGTTGAGGGCATTGGCTGCGATGCTGCAGGTGATCCGGCGGTAAATATACGACTCGAGAATTTCGAGGACGTCCGCGAAGTCTCCTGCCGTGGTAGTGCCTTCGCGTACTTCCTGCAGGAGTGGGAGCAGGTAAGGGAGGACGACGTCGCCCTTGATAGCGTTGAATCGACTCAGGCGAGCGTCGACCTGCGCGAGTCCTGTGGCCGCGTCCTCGATCGCGCGAACGTGCCGCGAGTAGGTCAGCATCTGCGAGAGGATCGCCTCGACCCCAATGTCGGTGCCAGCAAGGTAGCGTTTGAAGGTGTCGTAGACCTCGTGTTGGTTGGGCGTCTTGCCGGTAAAAGTGACGAGGTACCAGCGGATAAACCAGTCGGTTCGATGGTGAACGTTCTTCTCGACCGGATTCCAAAAATCCTCGTAAAGTCGCTGCTGTTCGCGAGGCTCGAGATTCATCAGGACCAAATTTCGGATCTTGTCACCCTCGCTCAGCGCTAGGCCGGTGGAGTTGAGGCTTTCGAAGATGCGCTGCGGCTCATCGTGGGCTTCGAGGTCGAGTGCCATGACCTCGAGTCGGCAGAGGGCATCCCACACTTGGTCCCCACTCAGCGATGTGTGAGCGAGGCGATCAATGAAGTAGCGATAATTGGCGGTAAGGCTTGAAGTCTCGATGAACTCGGTCTCTGGACCGAAGAGCCGTCGGTAGGCGAGGTCGTCGTCCTTGACTGGCTTCAGCTTGACCTTGACCTCACCTGCACCATCGTCCAGGAGCAAATAATTCTTGCGGATCTTGCCAGGTAATTCGGAATCGGCAAATTCGATTGCACCAGACTCTGCGGACTTGGTGAGCGCGAGGATCAGCAAGCTCACAGTGGTGAGCCGCTGTTGACCGTCGATCACCACCCATTCGAATGACGAAACCGGATTTCCCACGACGGCGCCGAAAAAGTGCTTGGGGCGGTCCTCGCTGATCACCGCCTCGAGGTCGTCGAGCAGCCTGGCACACTGCTTTGTCGACCAGTCGTAATTTCGCTGGTAGACGGGGATGTGAAGGGTGCGGCTCTGCCCGTCGTAGAGCCGGTAGATCTCGGTCACGCTACCGCGCACTGCTGATCCTTTCGGTCACTTCTCAGTTGGTCGTGAACCTTATTGGGACACGAGCTGCATGAGTTCCGTGTAATCCGTGACCACGTTGTACACGACCTTATCGGGGGAGCGTGAGCTGAGTTCCGCGAAGTACTTGCGCGCGCATTCGATCTTTGCCTTCTCGATGCCCTTGAGCTGCAGCGAGGACAAGGAACCTTTGGTCTCGGCAACAAAGTACACGTGCTTGACTGTGCCTTCTTTAAAAGCAATCGCCCAGTCGGGGTTGTAGTCACCCACCGGCGTCGGTATCACGAATCCTCGGGGGAGCTTGGCATAGACGGCAACCTCGGCGCTCGTGTCGAGCTCCGTGACGAATCGGTGTTCAACTTGGGAATCGGTAACGACATACTCATATACGTGGTTTCTGAGCTTGTCCCCAGCGTGCGTGAAATCTTGCTTGGAGCGATTCTCCGTGAAGATCACTGAATCGAACCGGTCTTCGAGAGTGTCATAAGAGAGATGTTCGATGACCACGTCGGCCTTCTGCTCGTTGATCAACCGCGACGTCTCGGTAATGAACTGCTCTGGGTTCTGCTTGAACTTGGCGAAGGTCGCCGGAGTGACGCCGGTGAGGATTCGTGCGACCGTGCGCCTCGTAAGGCTGGCTTTCTCGGTGATCTCGCCTAAAAGGTCATACTTCACCTGAGAGCGTGCATCGGATTCAGTGTGGGTGCGGGTGGTGCCGACCTTGAATCCGGTGCCGGAGGAAAGGTCCTCCGCGCCGAGAGAATCCCGCTGCCTACCTACCTGGGTGACGTATTGCAGCGGGGCCACGGTGAGATGCGAATCGAGCTTGCGGATGCACTTGGAGATGAGCTCGTCGGAATCGAATTCGACCTGGTAGACCACCTTGTGGTTGATCGTGTTCCACAACCGTTGGAACTCCTTCCGCTCGAAGTTCTCGCGATTGAATGGGATCTCTTTAGGCTTGCGAGCGTCGATCGGAACTGGGATCTCAAGATAGAGGGAATCCACGACGGGGAACACTAGGTCGAGCACGGGCTCCAACTGGGGATGGGCGGCAGCAGCGGTGGTGCCAGCCTCGCGGTCGGCCTTGTAAGAGGCTGCGATGGTGTCGTCGTCGTTGAGGTAGTCGTTCTTGATCAAGTACTTGTAAAGCAGCGAGGCGATACCGGCCTCGATAACGCTCTCGACGCCGTCGGCACCCAGGTAGGTCTTTCCCTCGAAGAAGGCGACACTGGCCTTGCGTGGCCGCGCGGAGAGAGACTCGGCGATCTCCTTCTGGAGGCCGGCGACGAAGTCAGTGTATGACTCGTCGGTCACCACGGTGAGGATGTTGATGTCGTGGACAGTCGATGGGTGGTCCATTCGTTCTCCGTGCTGGTCGACCGCGAGGCGGAGTCCACGCCCCACTTCCTGCCGGCGGGAGACTGTGTTGTCACTCTTTTTCAGCATGCCGAGGGTGAAGACGTTGGGATTGTCCCACCCTTCCCGGAGCGCGGAGTGGGAGAAGATGAACCGCACCGGCTCGTCGAGTGACAGGAGGCGTTCCTTATCCTTGAGGATGAGGTCGTAGGCGTCGGAGTCCTTGGACTGGCCCTTCTCATCCCCGGTTTTGGCGATGGAACCCTCGACCGCGTGGCCATTCTTGTCGATCGAGAAGTAGCCCGCGTGCACGGTGTTTGGCAGATCCCGTGTGAGGTAGCCGCGGTAGGCGGCGGCCTCTTCGAAGGGCAGCTCGCCAAGAATAGCGTCAACGGCGATGCGGTACTCCTCCTCAAAGGTGCGCGCGTACTCACCGAGGGTGTCCTCGCGCGAGTAGTCACGGTACTTAGCGACCTCGTCGATAAAGAAGAGCGAGAGAACCTTGATACCGCGGGAATGAAGCTCGCGTTCTTTTTCCAGGTGGGCGGCGATTACTTCGCGGATCTGGATGCGGCGCTTGACCTCTTCGTTGGCGTCCCCCGCGAGTTGGCCTGCGGTGATGATGTCACCGTTGCTTAGCTCGATCACGTCCCGGACAGCGTCGATCTCGATCACCACGAGGTCCCGGTACGCCTCGAGTCCGTTAGAAAGGTCGTGCAGGCGGCTTCCCTTGTTCACGCGTTTGACCTTGCGCTTGATGGCCGTGGCGGTCTGCACCTCCAGCTCGATCAGCGCGGTCGGCAGGCTGCCCTTCTTGATCGTGATGGAGTCTAGGTAGAGGTACGCCGAGGACCCGGCGAGGCCTTTTACGGTGATGCCGCGGACAGCGATTTGCTTGACGAGTTTGGCGTTGTAGGCGTCGACGGCGTCGAGTCGGTGCACCTTAACGTGTTCGACTTTGTGGGTGGCGGAGTAGCGCAGCAGCATCAGCGCGTTGAAGCGTGAAAGTGACACCAGCGACTTCGCTGCGCCGATCTTCTGCGGTTCGTCGATGATCACGATGGGCCGGTTGGCGCTGATCAAGTCGATCGGACGCCGGGATCCGAAGTCGTCCAGCTCTTCGTAGATCCTACGGTTGTCCTTTCCGTGGGCATTAAATGCCTGGATGTTGATGATCATGACCTGCACGCCGTTTCCGGAGCTGAAGGCCTCGATTTCCTCGAGTTGTTTGGAGTTGTATACGAAGCACCGGGGCTTGGTGCCGTAGCGCTGCTGGAAGTGATCTGCAGTAAGGTCGAAGCTCTTCTTGACACCCTCGCGGATCGCGATTGAGGGAACCACAATGATGTACTTGCTCCAACCGTAACGTTGGTGCATTTCCATGATGGTCTTGATGTAGACGTAGGTTTTGCCGGTTCCTGTCTCCATCTCGACGTCGAGGTTCGGCGCCTTAGGGGCAGCCTTGCTATTGACGAGTGCGGGCGACTTCGGGAGGTTTCGGGCTGTCTGGACTGCGTGAATGTTGTCGAGCAGTTGCTCGCGGGAAAGGCCAATCTCGGCGTTGCGAAACCCCGCGTCTGCCCGCTCCTCGTCGTACTCCAAGGTGCCCTGGGTGGGCCGTTCGCGACCGGGGTCGATCCGGTAGCTAATCCCGCTTGACTTGGGCTGGCCGGCGAAGCAGTCCACGACGGCGTCGACGGCGTCGGTCTGATACTGCTGAATCTTGAATTGGAGCTTCACGGAGTGCTTTCGGGTCGGGGGAGTGCATGTCGCGCCTGTCCATCACGCGATCCTCGCCAGAAGTCCGGGGTCACAGTGTACGGACCTCGGTGTGCGGAGAGCGCTCACGAAGAACCTGCTCGAAGTTGATGAGCTCGGCGTCCGACGAAAGGTCCGCTCCGACCAAAACCACACGGACAGGTAGACGCGTGGCGAGCGAGTCGACGACCGCGTCGAGACTAGGCCCCCCTGCGTTCGTAGCGTTCTTTCGCAGCAGAATCAGAGAACCGGAATCCACGTCCAGAATATCGAACCCTTCAATGGTCTCGAGGACCATTGGAAGCGACAAAGGCAAACCCCAGTCCAACATGACTTGGAACAAGAGATCCTCGGAAGTGCGGTCCGGCTTGATGGAATCTTCTAGGTCGAGCAGCGCGCTCTGTTCGGTGGCATCGGGGGCGTAGAATACGTTCTGCATATTGCTCGAGCCATAACGCAAGACCCGGAACCCGACGTCGGGCGTGGTGCCGGAGGACTGCTCTCGCAGCTCCGCGCCAGCATTCCGAACGCGAGTAAGACCCATGCCGAAGATCGAATCAAACATGGGCTCGGGCAGGGGGAGGGGCTCATCAATAGACACGCTGATGAATCGGCGGTTGCCGCCATCGGCGGCGTTCTGCGCGAGCACGGCGTGGGCAGTGGTGGCGGAGCCACCGAAGAAGTCGAGAACAACGTGACCCTGGTCGGAATCGGTGGCGAGCTGGATGATTCGCTGAAGCAGGGAAACAGGTTTGACCGAGTTGAGGACGTTTTCAGTGTGCTCGAACGGTACGTACTTGAGCAGCGTCTTCTTGGCATCCTGGGTGTGGCCGACCTCCGAGTAGGGCCAGAAGGTTTGCGGAGTGCGGCCGTCGGAGACCTCGGAAAGGAAGCGCTTAGAACGTGGCATATTGTCGCCGTCGGCGCCCCACCAAATGCGATTATCGGCGTCAAGCTCATGGAACCTGGATTTGGAGACGACCCAGTACCTCCCACGCGGTGGTCCTGCGATGACACGGCCTGCGGGGGTGGTGATTGGGTAGAGACCGGCGTCGTACGCATTTCTCGCAGCGAGGTCAGACGAGGTCCACGGGCCGCGGGGATCATTATCGGGGTTGGAATACCGAGCATCCATCTCGACCGTTCGAGGCAGCTTATTTGGTCTCCATGAAACTTTGCTGCGAGCGTATACCAGCACGTAGTCATGATCCTCTGAGAACCACTGGGCCGAATTCTTTGGAGAAAAAACCTTCTGCCAGATGATCTGCGCTACGAAGTTGTCCGAGCCGAATACCTCGTCGGCGAGCGTCCGCAGGTTATCGACCTCGTGGTCGTCGATGGACATGAAGATCACGCCGTCGTCGGCGAGAAGGTTCCGGGCGAGTTTCAGGCGTGGATACATCATGCTCAGCCAGTTGGAGTGGTAGCGCCCGCTGGCGTCGGAGTTGATGCGCATGGAGTCGGCCGAGGACATCGTTCGGGTCCCGGACTCGTCGATGTCCCCGGTCTGCGAGGCGTAATCGCCCGCGGACATCGCATACGCGTCGCTGTAGATGAAGTCTCTACCGGTGTTGTAGGGCGGATCAATATAAATGAGCTTGACCTTGCCCAAGTACGACTCCTGGAGCAGCTTGAGAACTTCCAGGTTGTCACCCTCGACAAACAGGTTCTCGGTGGTGTCAAAGTCGACCGACGCATTGCGGTCGGGGCGCAGGGTCGCGGTGGTGGGGCGATTGGCCAACGCGGCGGCCGCCCGCTTGCCTGGCCAGTCCAGGCGATAGCGCTCCCGAGGACCTTCGACTACATCGTCAGCCAACTCTTGGCGGAGGAGGTCGAAATCGATCATCCGACGCAGGCGACCGTCGTCGTCTTGCGACTCGGTGACCACTGACGGAAATAAGTCGGCCACCTTCTCGACATTGTGCGAAGTTAGGTCGGCCGAACGCATACGCATTGATTTCGCCACTACATCAATCCTTCCAGTTTGGATTGCTGGGCCCTCAGCTCACGGCGGAGCTCCATCTTCCGGTTGAGCTGGATCTCCGTGCGCAATGATCGTTCAAGCCTAGCGATCTCCCTCTTGTGTCGTTCCACTGCGGTCGATCGGTTCAATGCCTCGTCGAGAGACTCGTATGCCGGAGAGTCGACCGGAAGAACTGACTTGAGGATTGAGACAAGTAACCCCTGCAGATCCAGCGCCGCAGGCAGCGGAGCACGAACGGCAGTGTCTGCTGGGGCCCACGGGATCGAATGAAGGCCTCGTCGTCGTCCTCCATCCGTTCCAGGGTCGGTGGCCGCCATCCGGACGCGGCGGCCCGTCGCCGCCCCGCTCCCCACCGGTGACTGTGCCTCGATCTCGAATACAACGGGGTGGCTGAGGGCCCTGCTGATCGCGAGGAGAACATGGTCGGAAACGTCCCCGGCCTTAGCCTCGACACGAAATACCTCGATCTCCTCCACTGAGGAGGTGGGATTCAGGTTCACCGTCGATGGGCTGAGCTTGAATGCCCAGGTGATGCGCTGCACCTCATCGACGAATCGCTGCTTGAGCGCTGTCGACACCTTGGCGTTCTCGTAGAACCTAGACTTCGGAACTACACGCCCGACCGCAGAACTCTCCGGCCAGTGGTAAAGGTGAGTGCTCACGTTGCGACATTCGGGTCGACGATGGCGAGGAAGGCGATCAGTTCGAAATCGTCCACACCGGAGACCTCCTCCGTCAGGGCCGTGGTGGGACCGCCGGAAAAGAGACTGTCGACGTCCTGTTCGGCAGAGACGTCGATTATGGAGCGGATTGCCGCGTTGAGGAGTGCGGAGTACGCGGTCATGTCCGCTCCATCGGCGGTCGCGGCGTTGAAGATCGAGGTGACCGCGGATACCGGCTCCTCGTGCAGGCGGCAGCCAGCACGGAGCATGTCGAGCAGTCTCTTTACCTCCGTGTGATCGGCGATCACGGTTCCGGAATCATCGAGATAGACCAAGTAGTAGGGGTGCAGACGATTCCCTCGGAGATTTTGCGAGTCCGCGTTGAGGTTTCTCAACGCGAAGATCACTCCCGGGTGCAGCCCCATGCCAGGCATCGCCGGCGCCACCGCGTGAAGTCCCTTGGGCGCGTGGTCGAGGTCACCGTGCTCCTTCAGATGACCGAGCAGATCCATGCGAAACTCATTGAGTCCGAGATCTGTGATCGACACCCCCGTGCGGACATCCTCGAGCTCGATCACCTCGTCTTGCAGCTTGCGTAGCTGCTCCCTCCGGAAGGCGGCGTCGCTGCCTTCGAGAGTGAGGACGTTGTCGTCCGCCGTGCCGGCGAGGTCGGCGATGACCATCCGGCTCTCGACCCGGTCCTTGAGCGAGAGATACTCGTCCAGGCTGATATCCGGCCAGAAATTGACGAGCTGGATCACCTCATTCGTCGAGCCGATGCGGTCGACTCGCCCGAAACGCTGAATGATCCGAACCGGATTCCAGTGGATGTCGTAATTGATCACGAAGTCGCAATCCTGGAGGTTCTGGCCCTCGCTGATCACGTCGGTGCCGATCAAGAGATCGATTTCCTGTGTCGCCTCCGGCATGGCCAGGTGCCGTTGTTTGGACTGCGGTGAAAACAGGGTTAGGGCCTGCTGGACGTCGAATCCCTTTCCCAGCGTGGTGCGCGCGCCCCCGATCCCGCCAGTGACCAGGCCGCTTTCGATGCCTTGTAGCGCGAGCTGGGGAGCGAGTTCGCGATAAAGGTAGGTCGCGGTGTCGGCGAATGCGGAGAAGAGCAGCACCTTGCGGTTGCCGGGGTTCAGCGGTTCGGCGATCTTCTGTGAAATGACCCTCTTCAGGGTCGCGAGTTTAAGGTCGTGTTCGGGCGTGATCTGCTGCATGACGTCGATGAGCTCGCGCAAAGTCTCGCGATCATTCCACAGATCCCGCTGCCATGAGTCGATGTCGACATCTGCCAGATCGATCCGGATCCGCTCGCCGAACTCGAGCGCGTCCGCGTCCTCGTCGTCAAGATCGAGCGTGTCCACGTCGAGCTGGCCGGTGGCGCCCGAGTGGTTGGCTAGGCGAGTGAGCGTCGCGTCGACCGACCCCTCGATCTTCCCCATGGTGAGCCGGAACGCTTCGACCGAACTCTCCAAACGCTTTAGCAGGTTGACGGTCATGAGCTTCTTAAGCCTCAATTCACCGATGAAGTAGCCGGGGCG
>NZ_JAALDN010000422.1 GCF_014144855.1 Dietzia maris
GACGGCACGCCCGACCGCGACGCCGCCCTGCGCCGCCGCGTCCCCGGCACCGACGCGGTGCGCGGTGAGGACGCGTTCGACGTCGAGGCCGTGGCCGCGTGGCTGCGGTCGATCACGCCCGACGACCCGACCGTGCTGGCGGGGGTGAATCTGGGCGACGACGACGAGCCGGTCATCCCGGAGGTCCGGCAGTACACCGGTGGCGCGTCCAACCTCACCTACCTGCTGCGCTACCCGGGCGCGGACCTGGTCCTCCGGCGCCCGCCGGCCGGGACGAAGGCCCGCGGTGCCCACGACATGAAGCGCGAACACCGCGTCCAGTCGGCGCTGCGACCGGTGTACCCGCTGGTGCCGCGCATGGTGGGGTTCTGCGGCGACCACTCGGTGATCGGCTCGGACTTCTACGTGATGGAGCGGATGGAGGGCACCATCCTGCGCAAGGAGCTGCCCCGCGAACTGCTCATGGACCGGGTCACCACCCGGCACCTCGCCGAGGCGGCCGTCGACGCGCTCGCCGACCTCCACTCGGTGGACGTCGGGGCCGCGGGCCTGGGCGACCTCGACCGCGGCGAGGGGTACGTGCGCCGCCAGGTCGAGGGCTGGTCCGCCCGCTACCGTCGCGCCCGCACCCCCGACGTGCCCGACTTCGCCCCGGTGATGAAGTGGCTGCACGCCAACCAGCCCGACGACGTGGGCCACTGCCTGGTGCACAACGACTTCCGCTTCGACAACCTCGTGCTGGATCCCCGGGACGTCACCCACGTCATCGGCGTCCTGGACTGGGAGATGGCCACCGTCGGCGACCCGCTCATGGACCTCGGCGGGGCACTCGCCTACTGGGTGCAGGACGACGACGGCCCGCTGTTCAAGGCGTTCCGCCGCCAGCCCACCCACGCGCCCGGGATGCTCACCCGCAAGCAGGTCGTCGAGCGGTACGCCCGCCGGGCCGGACTGGACATCACCGCGGAGCAGTGGCGCTTCTACGAGGTGTTCGGTCTGTTCCGCCTGGCCGTGATCGCCCAGCAGATCAACCACCGCTACTTCCACGGGCAGACCACCAACCCGGCGTTCCGCGCCTTCCGACCCGGAGTGGCGTTCCTCGAGCAGCGGTGCCTGCGCATCATCCGCACGGGCGACGGTCGTCTCACGCCGACCCGGGTCTCCCCGCGGGACGTGGTCCCGGAACTGCTCGGCGTCCCGCGGGTCGTGCTCCCGTTGCTCGCCGGGCGCGTCCACGACGTCCGGGGCAAGGTGACGGGTCTGCTCGGAGGCCTGCCGGTGATCAGCGATCTCCCCGTGATCGGCGGGCGACCCACCGGCACGTCGGGTGGTGGGCGCTGATGGGGTCCATCCACCTCGTCCGCCACGGGCAGGCCTCGTTCGGCAGCGGCGACTACGACCGGTTGTCGGAGACCGGCCACCTGCAGGCGCGCCTGGCCGGCGAGGACATGGCCGGCCGCGGGCTGCGGCCCGACGTGATCATCCACGGCGGCCTGCGCCGACAGCGCGAGACGGCGGAGGGCCTGCTCGCCGGGCTACGCGCCCACGACGACCGGGACGCCGCCGAGGACGTCGCGGTGGAGGTCGACGAGCGCTGGGCCGAGTACGACGCCGACGCGGTGCTGGAGGCCGCCCGCGTGGCCGGCCTGACCACGGAGCACGGGACCCTCGACTCCGCCGGTGCCTCCGACGAGGCCAAACAGGCGTTCCAGCGTCAACTCGACGCCGCCCTCGGACACTGGGCGGGACTCGAGGCGTTCGCCGAGTACCGACGCGACGCCGACGACGCCCTGGCGGACGCCGCCGCGAGGTCCGGGACGGGCCGGACGACCGTCGTCGTCTCCTCCGCCGGCACGATCTCCCTGGCGGTCGCCGGCCTCCTCGCCGACCCCGAAGGAGTCGTGGGGCTGTGGACCCGGTTGCAGCGCGTGACCGTGAACACCGGGACCGCCCGGGTCGTGGTGGGTCGGGGCGGGATGACGTGTATCGCGGTCAACGAACACCAGCACCTCGAGCGGGCGGCCGGACCCGACGACCCGCGCCGACTGGTCACCCTGAGGTGACGATGTCGGCCGACCGCACGTCGGATCGGCTCGAGGCCGCCTCGCGCCCGGGCGGGCGTCGTATCGTACGACCGTAGAGGCCGTTCCAGGCGGCCACGAGAGCACGTCAGGAGAACGCCACGATGCCCACCTTCCAGCGCGGTCACACGACGATCGCCTACACGGACACCGGCGCCCCCGCGGGACGCCAGGACGCCCCGGTGGTGTTCTTCGCCCACGGCTTGCTGTTCTCGGGCTGGATGTTCCAGCACCAGATCGCCCGTCTGCGCGACAAGTACCGGTGCGTGACGATCGACTTCCGCGGGCAGGGCAACTCCCCGCGGGCCATGGGTGGCTACGACATGGACACCCTGACGGTGGACGTGTCCGAACTCCTGCGGCACCTGCAGATCCCGGTGGTGAACTTCGTGGGCCTGTCCATGGGCGGGTTCGTGGGGATGCGCCTGGCCGCCCGCAACCCGGAGATCGTGCACACCCTGACGCTCATGGACACCGCCGCCACCGCGGAGGAGCCGGCCAACCGCAGCAAGTACAAGACGCTGTCCAAGGTGTACCGCGTGGCCGGCATGAAGCCCCTGCGTGCGCGGGTGGCGCCGATCATGCTGGCCGAGGGCAACCTCGACGCCCCCTGGGTGCAGGAGTGGATGACCCAGCTCGAGCGCACCGATCGCGTGGGGCTGGTCAAGGCCATCGACTCCGTCGCCGACCGTGACCCGTGCGAGGACGAGGCCATCCGCATCATCGCCCCGACCCTGGTCGTGGTGGGGTCCGAGGACGCGGCCACGCCCCCCGACAAATCCCGACGCATCACCGAGCTGATCGCGGGCTCGCGCTATCGCGAGATCCCCGGCGCGGGGCACTCACCCAGCATGGAACGCCCGGACGAGGTCACCACCATCCTCGAGGCGTTCCTCTCCGAATACGACGTGTGAAGCCAAGGGAGCCGATGAGAGCTGAGCGCTCGGCTAGAGACGAGTCAGGGTCGACGGGGCGGCCGGGGGCGGCCGACGGGTGGGTGGGCGTCGTCACGGGCAAGCTCTCCGCGTGGTTGATGCTCGTGGTCGTGCTCCTCGTGAGCGGCGCGGTGTTCGCCTTCGCCTCATCGGAGGGCTCGTCGCAGGGGCCACAGACGCTCCCGGACGACTCCGAGGCCGCACTCGTCTCCGAGATCCAGCGCGAGTTCCCGGGGTCCGAGTCCGTTCCGGCGGTCCTCGTCGTGACCCGCGAGGACGGCGGCGAGCTGGGGCCCGAGGGCATCGCCGCGGCCGTCGGTGCCGGCGAGCGCATGGCCGAGGTCGTCGGTGCTCCCGCAGAGGGCCCCATCCCGTCCGAGGACGGCGCCGCCGCCCTCATGCTGGTGCCGGTCGACGCCCAGTTCCTCTCCGGGGGGGCCAGCGACCTGGTGTCGGAGATGAGGGACGCCGTCGCCGACGGTCTCGACGAGGGCGTGAACGCCCAGCTCACCGGCGGCCCGGGGTTCGCCGCTGACACCGCTGCCGCGTTCGAGGGCGCCGACTTCCGACTCCTGGCGGCCACGGCCCTGGTCGTCGCGGTACTGCTCATCGTCACCTACCGCTCTCCGGTGCTCTGGCTCGTCCCGCTGATCATCATCGGTGTCGCTGACCGCGTCGCAGCGTTGCTGGTCGCCGAGGTCGGCGAGGCACTCGACATCACCGTCGACGGGTCCACCTCCGGCATCGTCTCCGTCCTCGTCTTCGGTGCCGGAACCAACTACGCTCTGCTCTTGGTGTCCCGCTACCGCGAGGAACTCCGCAAGACCTCGGATCGTCGAACCGCCCTCCGCGACGCGTACCGGGGCGCGGTCCCGGCCATCGTCGCCAGCAACGTCACGGTCGTGCTCGCCCTGCTCACCCTGCTCCTGGCGGCCCTTCCCAACTACCGATCGCTCGGCGCCTCCGCGGCCGTGGGCCTGCTGGTCGCCCTGGTCTACGCGCTCGTCGCGCTGCCCGCCGCGCTGGCCGTGTGCGGCCGCGGCCTGTTCTGGCCGTTCATCCCGCGCCCGGTCGAGGGGCCCGCCGGCACGCACGCCGACGACGGTGCCCCCGAGACCCCGCGGGACTTCGACGAGGACGCCCCCCCGGGCGTCTGGGGCCGCGTCGCCGCGCGTGTGGTCAATCGCCCCGTGACGGTCCTCGTCTCCTGTGTCCTGCTCCTCGCCGTGCTGTCGCTCGGCCTGCTCGGCACCCGTATCGGCCTGAGCCAGACCGAGCAGTTCCGCACCCCCTCCGAGGCGGCCGCCGGGCTGGAGACCGCCGCCGAGCACTTCCCGGCCGGCGTCACCGACCCGGTCACCGTGCTCACCCGCACCGGCACCGAGGGAAAGATCACCGAGGCGGTCCGGGATGTGGAGGGTCTCGTGTCCGCCCGCCCGGCCGGCGAGTCCGGAACGGGATGGAGCCGCGTCACCGTGGTCCTCGACGCCGCGCCCGCGACCGACCGGTCGGAGGACAGCGTGATCGCGCTCCGCGAGGCCGTCGACACGGTCCCCGGTGCCGAGGCGCTGGTGGGCGGGTCGGTGGCCGAGGCCGTCGACACGTCCCAGGGCAACCTGCGTGACCTCACCCTGATCGCGCCGCTCATCCTGCTCGTGGTGTTCGTCGTCCTGGTTCTGGTCCTGCGGTCGGTCGTCGCGCCCCTGCTGGTCATGGCGGCGACCGTGCTCTCGTCGCTCGCCGCTCTCGGGCTCGGCACGTTCGTCACCACCCAGATCCTGGGCTTCCCCGGCCTGGACGTGTCGGTGCCGCTGTACAGCTTCCTGTTCCTGGTTGCCCTCGGCGTGGACTACTCGATCTTCCTCACCATCCGGGCCCGCCAGGAGGCCTCCACCCACGCCACCAGGGAGGCGATGGTCCGCGCCGTCGCGTTGACGGGCGGCGTCATCACCTCCGCCGGCATCGTGCTCGCCTCGGTGTTCGTGGTCCTCGGCGTCCTTCCGCTGATCGTGCTCACCCAGGTCGGCGTGATCGTCGCCCTCGGTGTCCTGCTCGACACCTTCGTCGTGCGCACCCTGGTCGTGCCCGCCCTGTTCACCCTCGTGGGGGACAAGGTGTGGTGGCCGGGTGACCCGCGAGGACAGACCCGCCGCGGCGCCACCGCAGGCTCGGCGTCCGACGACCCCGACCGCCGCACCGGCGACCACGGCGCCGGCCCCACCACGACCGAGGAGATCCACGCATGAGCACCACCTCCCGCAC
>NZ_JAALDN010000423.1 GCF_014144855.1 Dietzia maris
CTCGCCCCGGCCGCTGTGCTCGATCTGCCCGCCGGGCCGGCCGCGTTCGCTTCTTCCACCACACCCCCCGCCGGCCGGGCGGTCGGTCACCGCGCGGCGGCAGTGCTGAGGTCGCGCTGGCCGTCGACGGAGGTCCGGTCCCCGTTGCGCGAGGACGGCGCGGTGGATCCGCACGGCATGTGGTCAGGCAGCCCCTGGTGAGGAGCCCGGGTCAGGAACCCCGGTGAGGAAGCCCCGGTGAGGCCCGGCCCGCCGCCGGCGTCAGCGGGTGTAGTCGGTCGCCTTCTCGTAGCGGCCCTGCTCGTCCCAGACCCGCCGCAGGAGCTGCTCGAGCTCCCACACGTCGCCCTCGCTGCCGAAGTGCTTGCGTTCGATGGTGCTGAGCTTGTCCTCGTTCTCGACGATCTTCGCCCACAGCTTCGCCCGCTCGACCGGATCGTCGACGAAATCCTTGTCGAGGTATTCGAGCGAGTGCCGCTTGAGGTTGCCGAGGACCGTGAGCGCCTTGCCGGCCGGGCTGAGCAGGGAGCCGAGGACCGTCACCACGAGCACGCCCACGATGATGCCCAGCGAGAGGAACGTGGGGACCTCCACCACGTCGACGTGCTCGCCGCCGTTGATGAACGGCAGGTTGTTCTCGTGCAGGGCGTGGAGGATGAGCTTGACGCCGATGAAGCCGAGGATCGCGGCGAGCCCGTACTTGAGGTAGACGAGCCGGTCGAGCAGGCCGTCGAGCAGGAAGTACAGCTGGCGCAGGCCGAGCAGCGAGAACGTGGTGGCGGTGAAGACGATGAAGACGTTCTGCGTGAGGCCGAAGATCGCGGGGATCGAATCCAGCGCGAACATGATGTCGGTGCCGCCGATGGCGACCATGACGATCATCATCGGCGTCATGACGCGCTTGCCGTTCTCGATGGTGAACAGCTTGTCGTGGTCGTAGTGGTCGGTGGCCGGGATGAATCGCTTGGCCAGGCGCACCACCACGTTGTCGGCGTCGTCGTCCTCGTCGTCCTCGGCCAGCAGACGTCCGGCGGTGACGATGAGGAACAGGCCGAAGATGTAGAACAGGACGGCGAACTTGTTGAGCAGCGCGGCGCCCACGAAGATGAACGCGGTCCGCGCGATGATCGAGAACACGATGCCGAACAGCAGTGCCTTCTGCTGGCCCGCACGCGGCACCTTGAAACTGGTGAGCAGCAGCAGGAACACGAACAGGTTGTCCACCGAGAGCGCCTTCTCGGTGATGTACCCGGCGAAGTACTCCACGCCCATGTCTGTGCCGCCGAAGATCCACACCACGCCGCCGAAGATCAGGGCGATCCCCACGTAGAGCGCGGACCAGATGGCCGACTCCTTGAGGGTGGGGATGTGCTCCTTGCGCACGTGAAAGAAGTAGTCGAACAGCAACAGGGCGATGATGAGGCCGACTGACAACGACCATGCGAGCGGGGTGGCTCCCAACGGGGGTTCCTTTCCGGGGAGGGCCTGGGACCGGATTATCCTACCCGTGTCCGGCGGCGGGAGACCCCCGGCGGAGGTTTTGACCGCTGCCCGTCAATCCCTGCGGCGGATCGACATCGTGTGCCGGGCCTCCACGACCGTCCCGCCGCGGGCGTCGGTGACCAGGGCCGTGTGGACGATGCTCGTCCGGGGCCGCGCGGTCAGCTGCTCACGGATGGAGTCGGCCTCCACGCGGGGGACCTCCACGACGCACCGCAGACGACCGCGTCCGGGGGTACGGAAGTCGATCGTCGCGGACTTGGTCCACACCTGGTAACCGGTGCCGAGCTGCCCGGACAGCAGCGCCCCGTAGAGCACGTCGGTGGCGGCGAACAGCGCGCCGCCGAACGCGGTGCCGTTGGTGTTGGCCGTCCACGGGGCCACGTGCATGTCGAGCTCCCCGCGGGTCCAGTCCGGCGCGACGTGGCGGATGCGGATCCCCGAGCCCAGCAGGGGTGGATAGAGCGAGGCCAGGACCGGGAACGCCCGGGGGCTCGAGGTGTATCGGTGCAGCAGCGTCTTGGGCACGGGGCGAGCTTAACTTACCGGCGGATCAGTTCGGGGCGGCTGCGATCCGGTGACGAAAACACGAATTCCCTAGACAAAAAGCACCGATTTGTCTAAGTTCAGGGGTCCGACCACGGAACCGATCGTGGCCGACGACGAGGAGGCACGTCATGAGGATCATCGTGGATCCGGACCGGTGCGAGGGCCAGGCGGTGTGCGTCGGGCTCGCCCCCGCAGTGTTCGAGCTGGGGGACGACGACGAGGTGGTGCGCGTCATCGTCGATGAGGTCCCCGAGGAGCACGAGAAGCGGGCACGGAAGGCCGTCGCGAAGTGCCCGATGGCTGCTCTCAGAGAGGCCTGACGGGCCACGCCCCCGGATCGCGTCCGGTCAGCGCCAGCGCCGTGTCCCGGGCGGGGACGTCCGGCCCCTCGTAGCCGGGCACCGGGGGATCGAAGAGTTCCGGGGCCGGGTTGTCGGCGAGATCTGCCCGGACGAACTCCAGCACGGCCCGATCGAGCTCGTCGCCCCACCGCAGGTCGATCCGCTGGGAGACGGCGAGATCCCACGCGTGGACGGCGAGGTCGAACACCTGTTGCGCCAGGTAGTGCTTCGCGGGCGCCAGCCCGTAGGACAGGTGCACCTCGTCGTCGTCCGGGGTCCCTCGCCACGCCGCCGCCACCGGCGGGCGGATCGCGTGCCAGTCGGTGACCAGCTCCGGCCCGGTCGCCTCGTGGAGCCGACGCAGGCGGTCCTCCAGATCGTCGGCCACCTCGTCGACGGTGCCGCCGGCCAGCAACCCCGGCACCCACAATTGCTCGTCGACCACGTGGGCCAGCACCTCGTGCGCCGTCCAGTCGCTGCAGGGGGTGGCGGCGTCCCAGTCGGTGATGGCGGGCAGGACCTCGTCGTAGAGGTCGGCGGCGCGGGACTGCAGGGCGATCCAGTCGGTCATGGACCCATCCTGCCAAAATCCGCTACTCCACCTCCGGATCCGCGAGTCCAATCGGCATAGCGGATCCGGATTCGCGGTAGCGGATTTCGTGGGTCAGCCGCCGGGCTTGTCGAACCGCTCGCCGGCGCCCATCCGCTGCAGTCGCAGCCACTCGCGCAGGCCCGCCGGGTCGCGCCTCGTCACCAGGAAATACCAGCCGAAGCGCAGGATCTCCTGGGGGATGAGTCGCCGATTGCCGGGCTGGGTGAGCACGTACCCGCGGTTGCGGTAGGTGAAGTGGCGTTTGACCGGGTCGTCGGGGAACTGGGTGTGCATCCGGCCGCCGAGGATCGGCTTGAACTCGTCCGAGCCCTGCGGGTGCAGGTAGGCGGTGGTCAGGCAGGTGCCGAAGGGCTGGCCGGAGCGGACGAGCCGGCGGTGCATCTCCACCTCGTCGCCGCGGATGAACAGCCGTAGATCCGGAACGCCCACCCGGTCCAGGCAGTCGGCGGTGAACAGCGCGCCGTTGAACAGCGACGCGATGCCGGGCAGCAGGTCCTCGGCCGGTGCTGCGGGCCCGCCCGTCCCACCGGCCCCGCCCGTCCCACCGGCCCCGCCGACCGTGAACAGCTCGGAGCGGTGTCGTCGCCACACCAGGCCGCGCCGCAGCGGGAACGCCAGACGGTCGGGATCGTCGAGGTCGCACACCACCGGCGACACCTCGGCCAGCCCGTGGCGGTCCATGCAGCCCAGCAGGGTCGCCAGCACCTCGGGCCCCTCGGGGCGGCCATCGTCGTCGGCGCACCACACCAGGCCCGCCCCGGTGGCCAGGGCGTGGAGCATCCCCAGTGCGAACCCGCCCGCGCCACCCAGGTTGTGCTTTGAGCCGATGTACGTGGCCTCGACCGGCTGGGCTTCGACCAGTTCTCGCACGGCCTGCTCGTCGGCATTGTCGATCACCACCAGGTGGTCGATCGGGCGGGTCTGGCCGCACACCACCTCGAGCGAGGCGCGCAGCTGCTCCAGCCGGCGGTGCGTGACCACCACGGCCACGACGCGCCGCCCGTCGCCGCCCCGCTGGGTTGCGCTGGCGGAATGCTTGCTTCCGGCGGGGTTGTGCTGCGTGTCGGGACCATTCTGGGCGCGCAGGTCCGAGCCCATCACCGCAGGGGCGTCCGACCCGGGCGTGTCGCCCGCACCGCCCGGGCGGCCCGCGCCATGCCGCTCAGTCTTCATGGTGCATCCTGCCGATGTACTCGCCGATCGAGCGCCCGGCCTCGGGGCCCTCGTAGGCGGTGACGATCTCCTCGATGCTGCCGCGCTGGCGGATCCGGCCGTGGTCGATCCACATGGCCGAGTCGCACAGCTGCGCGAGGAATTCGTTGGAATGAGAGGCGAACACGAGGATGCCGGAGCGGGAGACCAGCTCGGCCAGCTTGACCCGCGCCTTCTTCATGAACTCCGCGTCCACGGCACCGATGCCCTCGTCGAGGAGCAGGATCTCGGGGTCGATGGAGGTCACCACACCCATCGCCAGGCGAACCCGCATGCCGGTGGAGTAGGTGCGCAGTGGCATGTCGAGGTACTCGCCGAGCTCGGTGAAGTCGGCGATCTCCTCGACCTTCGCCTTCATCTGCTTGCGCGTCTGCCCGAGGAACAGCCCGCGGATGATGATGTTCTCGTAGCCCGAGATCTCCGGGTCCATGCCGACGCCCAGGTCGAAGACCGGCGCCACGCGACCGCGGATCCGGGCCGCCCCGCGGGTGGGCTCGTAGATGCCGGAGAGCAGGCGCAGCAGCGTGGACTTTCCGGCCCCGTTGTGGCCGACGAGCCCGATGCGGTCGCCCTCCCGGAGGGAGAGGGTGATGTCCTTGAGTGCCTCGACGACGACGACGTTGGACGCGTTGCGGCCGATCGCGCCGCCGGCGGATCCCAGCACGGCCTTCTTGAGCGATCGCGACTTGGCGTCGAAGATCGGGAAGTCGACGCAGGCGTCCACGCAGTCGATGGACACGCCGCCGGGCGTGGGGACAGCGGAGCTCATGGGATATATCTCCTACACCCAGTACGGGACTCGGGAGCGGAACTGGCGCAGGGCCACGAACGCGAGGACCAGGCCGACGGCGGTGCAGCCCAGGACGATCCACCAGTGATAGGCGGCGGTGGGTTCCCCGAGCATGGGGGCGCGGACGATCTCGAGGTAGTGGTAGAGCGGGTTGAGCTCGGCGATCCGGGCCCGCTCGGCGATCTCCCCGCCCTGCTCGTAGAGCGTCTGCGTGGTCCAGACGATGGGGGTCATGTAGAACAGCAGCTGCACCATCGAGTCCAGCAGCGGCGCGATGTCGCGGAACCGGGTGGCGAGGATGCCGAACAGCATGGCCACCCAGACGCCGTTGATCATGAGCACCGCCAGTCCCAGGACGGACAGCAGCAGGTCCCAGCCCAGGGGGCGCGGGAAGACCAGCATGAGCACCACCCAGATCACCAGGTTGTGGCACAGGAACAGGAACTGCCGCCAGACCAGGCGGTAGACGTGGACGCTCAACGCGCTGGGCAGCTGCTTGATCAGGCCCTCGTTGGCGATGAAGACCTCGGAGCCCTCCTTGATGCACCCGGAGATGAAGCCCCACATGATGAGGCCCACGGTGACGTGCGGGAGGAACTCGGCGAGCGGGATCTGGAATAGGATCGAGTACAGCAGGCCGAGCGCGACGGCCATGACACCGGTGGCGATGGTGATCCACAGGGGTCCGAGCGTGGACCGCCGGTAGCGCTGTTTGATGTCCTGCCAGCCCAGGGACAACCACAGCTCGCGCTGGCTGAGCCCCTGCCGCAGGTCGGCGACGGCCCGGCGGAAGGTGTGGGAGTCGTTGACGATCTCGCCGCGTACGCGCTCGTCGGGGAGCGTCGCCGAGGTGGGATCGGGGAGGGACTGGTCCTGCACGATCGGGAAGCCTACTAGAGCGGCCGGCGGTGGCAGCCCCGCAGCGAGTGCGCGTAGACAGTAGAGATGACGACCAGTACGCAGATCCAGCTCGCGAGCCGCCCCCGCGGATGGCCGACCCACGACAACTTCCGCACGGTCACCGTCGACCTGCCCGAGCTCGCCGAGGGCGAGGTGCGGGTGGCCAACGAGTACGTCTCCGTGGATCCCTACATGCGTGGCCGCATGAACGAGGGGCGCTCCTACATCCCGCCGTTCGAGCTCGACGAGACCATGACCGGCGCCGCGGTGGGGCGTGTCGTCGAGTCGCGGTCCGACACCCACCCCGTCGGTGCGGTGGTCCTGCACGACCTGGGGTGGCGTGACGTCGCCCAGGCCGACGGTCGGCAGTTCCGCGTGGTGGAGGAGATCGACGGCGTGCCGGTCTCGGCGTACCTGGGCATCCTCGGCACCACCGGACTCACGGCGTACGTGGGGCTCATGCACATCGGACGGTTCCGGGCGGGCGAGTCGGTGTTCGTCTCGGGTGCGGCGGGTTCCGTCGGTTCCGCGGTGGGCCAGATCGCCAGGCTCGAGGGCGCGTCCAAGATCATCGGTTCGGCCGGCAGTGCGGAGAAGGTCGCCACGTGCACGGAGCGCTACGGCTTCGACGCCGCGATCAATTACAAGGACGGCTCGGTCCGTGAGCTCCTGCGGGGGCACTTCGGCGCCCGCGACGGTGAGGGCATCGACGTCTACTTCGACAACGTGGGCGGTGACCACCTCGAGGCCGCGCTCGACCTGATGAACGACGGGGGCCGCCTGGCCCTGTGCGGCGCGATCAGCTCCTACAACGCCACCGAGCGCAGCCCCGGTCCGGACAACATGTGGCACGCCATCACCCGTGGCCTCACCCTGCAGGGCTTCACGGTGAACAAGTACATGCACTTGTTCAAGGAGTTCGCGGAGAAGGTCGGGCCGTGGGTCGCCTCGGGCGAGATCGTGTTCGACGAGACCGTCGTCGACGGCATCGACAACTCGGTCGACGCGTTCCTCGATCTGATGAAGGGCGCGAACGTGGGCAAGATGCTCGTGAGGATCTGATCCCACCTATCTGACCCCACCGATCTGACCCCCGGTCCGGTCCGGCGGCCGATCGACGGTCTGACCCGGGCGGCGGGGCCCCACGGGGGTGCGGCAGGGTTGACGTCATGACGCCGACTCGCCGAGCCGCGCCCGCCGCCCGCCTGAGACGACGGGCCCGTCGCCGGCTCGACGCCGT
>NZ_JAALDN010000424.1 GCF_014144855.1 Dietzia maris
GAAGTTCATCTCATCGGTGGATCCAGGCTTAGTGCTGACGTCAACGTAGGCACAACATCCCGCGGAAACTGGTTCTCTCCGCACGGGTAGCAAAGAACGTGGGTGACCTTCGAGCTGGACTTGTAGAGTTTCGTCAGTGCCGTGGCGAGTGCGACTTCGTCATCGCTTGGCGAAGAAGTTCGAAGGTCGTACCAGCGCCGCAGTGCACGGAGCATCTTCTCCGTGCGATCGTCCCTGCGCTTTACGTCGATCCGCACGGGGGTCTCTTCACGTACTGCTTCAAACAACCGTCGGGCTGCCTGTTCTGTGCCGATCGCGGTTGCCTCTCCGAGCCCTTCCAGACGCACCAGCTTCGACGCATCGCCGATCTGGACCACGTCATACACAGTATTCAGCCCTGCGTTGGACAGTGCCGACACTCGGATCGCGCCCTCCGCAGCCTTCCTCAGAACCTCGAGGTCCATTCCCCGGAGGGAACGGACCACATCCGCCGCGTGGACCTGTTCAGCTGATTTCTTGACGTCGGAGACCGCCTTCTTGAGCGCTCCGCCAGCATCGACGACAGCCGCCAAACCCGTCTTCGATCGTTCAGTCAGCGCTCCGTCGATGAGCTCAATCGCGTCAGCCTCCTGAACAAGGAAGTGGTGCAAACCAAGTTCCGGAGCCGTGATGGTGTTGAGACTGCGCTTCTTCTTTGAGCTGGCCGGGGTCAGCCTTTCCAGATCCGCCCCCATTGCGGTCGCCTCGCTGATGAGACCCGCGGTCTCGTCATGGATCGCCATGCACGAATCGTCACGCTGACAACCTCCACCGGAGCCGAGTGCCATCGACAGCTTGCGTGTATGGTCCCCCGCATTGTCGCGAATCGATTGGAGGACCCGACGGTCATCGTCCGAGAATCCAGCGTCGGCGAGAACTCGCAAGTTGGCCGCTAAGACGTCGTTGTCAGACTCGACCAACGGCAGCAGGCGAACAGAGCCGCTGGATAGCTTCGTCTCCACGCCATGGCGTTCCAGATCGCTTAGCCGACCGATCACCGCGCTTTCAGCGCGGTCTCTTGAGCTGAGCAGGGCCCCAGCCGACTCTTCCCATCTGGACATATCACTGAGGAGCTTCTCAAGTACCGCACGTTCGGAGCGGAGCTGCTTCTTCGCGCTGTCCCGGGCCGAAGTAATAGTCAGGTCGGCCTTCGATTCGCGTACGACCTTATCGAGTGCGATGAGTTCCCGTGCTGCCTCATGAGCTTGGGCGCACATGTTGTTCTCGCATAACTGGGCGTTGCCGAAGCGCCTCACCTGAGTCAGCGTCGGGCTGGCGGATTGAAGGAACAGCTCGCAGGTCTCCCAGCGTGCCGCCGAAAGCACACCGGACCTAGTGATCGGCATATGCGCCACATCGGAGAACGTTCCCCGCGCTACCGCTTCCAGATCGCTGAGTCTCTTCAGTGCTGACTCGAGCTCCGCGCGCTCCGCGCCCAGGCGACGTTGAAGATCATCTGCGTATCGGGTCAGAGCTATGTCGGCGCCAACTTCACCGACACGCTGATGGAATGCCAAGAGCCGCTGGCCGGCGGCATGCGCGGGCTCGAGCTTCTTTCTTCCTGAGAATAATGTGACTCTAGTGACGGGTTCAGCCGTGTCCAGGTCCCCGGAGAGGACGACCTTGGCAAGTACGTCCAGGAACGGTAGTTCAACAGCCGGGTCGTAGCCGGCGGAAATGGGCAAGTGTGAGGATTGGTGGCGAACCGTGTCGGCCAAGGTAGCCATCTCTCGGATATCTCCGATGACACCACTCAGCCGCTTGCGTCCATCTCGATTCAACTGCCACCCCTTGGACGATCGTTTAAGAACAAGCTTAACTGGACCGTGCCGGCGTGCGAAACGCGCCACAGCGGCCGCAGAGGAGCAGAAGTGAAACTCGAAGAACTGATCTCAGGTATCAAGCTCACGGGGCTCGTTCCTCACGAGGTGGTCCAAGTGATCTACGCACAACCGCACGGACCGGACACCGTCGAGATCACATACAAGACCTCTTCCGGGGGCGTTGACCAACGGATCGTGTTTCGTCGCCACGAGTCGGAGCTGTCCATCACGACCTCCGGGAGTCGTGCCTTCGACGCCGATGCGTCAGAGTTCAAGCTGGTTGCCGAGGCGCAGCGCATCAAGCTCGCCGGCGCATACGACCCCATGCTCGCCGTGGCGACAAGCAACGTGCAGCCGCTACCCCACCAGATTCGCGCGGTATACGGAGAGCTTCTTCCCCGGACGCCGCTTCGATTTCTCCTTGCAGATGATCCCGGCGCGGGAAAGACCATCATGGCGGGGCTCTACATCAAGGAGCTAATCCTCCGAGAGGACGTTCAACGTTGCCTGATCGTGGCTCCGGGCGGTCTTGTCGAACAGTGGCAGGACGAGCTCTTCTTCAAATTCGGTCTCAGCTTCGACATACTCACCACGGAGATGATCGAGGCCGGCAGCAACATCAACGTCTTCCAGAAGAACTCGCTGCTCATCGCGCGGATGGACCAGATTTCTCGAAACGAGTCGTTACAGCGACTACTCCAAGAATCGCACTGGGACCTGACCGTCGTCGACGAGGCACACCGGATGGGCGCCCACTACTTCGGCAACAAGCTCGAGAAGACCAAGCGCTTCCAGTTGGGCGAGCTCCTCGGCGAGATCTCACGGCATTTCCTCCTCATGACCGCCACCCCGCACTCGGGCAAGGAAGGCGACTTCCAGCTCTTGCTCAGCCTCCTGGACAAGGACCGGTTCACCGGCAAGCGTGAAACCGCCGTCGACACCAGTGACGTGATGCGAAGGATGGTCAAGGAGGACCTTCTGACCTTTGAGGGTCGCAGGCTTTTCCCAGAGCGCGTGGCCGAGTCGATTCCATATGAGTTGACCAACCTAGAAATGGCGCTGTACGACCAAGTCACGGACTACGTCCGCAATGGCATGAACCGCGCAGCGAACCTCTTGGACGGCAAACGTAGAAACACCATCGGGTTCGCGCTCACCGTTCTTCAGCGGCGACTCGCGTCCAGCCCGGAGGCCATCCTGCGAAGCCTCCTCAGGCGCGCAGACCGCCTGGCCAAGACCAAGACGGCCATCGCGGACGGGACATATCGTCGACCGATTCCGGCGCTCGAAGTCGGGGCGATCGATTCCGACTCCTATCTCTCCAGCGAGATCGAGGAGTTCGAGGAAAGTGTGCTCGATGCCGCGACCGCGGCTGAGTCGATCGCCGAACTCGACGCGGAGATCGCCGAACTCACGTCCCTGGCGCGAGTTGCACAGCGACTACTCGATAGCGGCGAGGACAAGAAGTGGTCCGAGCTCCAGCAGATCCTCGAAACGAACGTCATCCCGCTGGATGACACAGGGAGGCCTCGCAAGCTCATCATCTTCACCGAGCATCGGGACACCCTGAACTACCTGACCGTCCGGATCGAGACGCTGATCCGCCGGCCAGGTGCGGTGGTCGCGATTCATGGTGGCGTCCGTCGAACCGAACGGCGCGCCGTCACAGAGGAGTTCACCAAGAACCCTGCCTGCCAGATCATGATTGCGACCGATGCCGCGGGCGAAGGCATTAACCTCCAGGCTGCTCACCTGATGGTGAACTATGACCTGCCATGGAATCCCAACCGCATTGAACAGCGTTTCGGCAGAATTCACCGCATCGGCCAGACACAGGTATGCAGGCTGTGGAATCTGGTCGCCTCCAACACGCGCGAGGGTGAGGTCTTCGCGGCGCTGCTGGGCAAGATCGACGAACAGCGGCGCGCCTATGGGGGGAAGGTCTTTGACGTCCTGGGCGCTGCATTCACCGACACGACCCTCCGCGAACTACTCATTGAGGCGATCCGCTACGGCGAGAGCCCAGAAGTAAAAGCGCGGATGCACGAGGTTATCGACCACGAAATTGCGGAGGGGATACAGGATCTCCTCGATGAGACCGCCTTGGCATCAGAGTCGATGTCGAGAAGCGACCTTGCGACCCTTCAGGCAGCAATGGATGAGGCGCGAGCGCGCCGACTTCAACCGCACTACATCGAGTTGGCGTTCAAGACGGCACTCGGTCGTTTCGGGGGAAAACTTGCCCGCCGCGAGAGAGGCCGCTACGAGATCGCCAACGTGCCGGCCATGTTCCGCAACACGAACATCGGCCCGGTTGCGTCGCGCTACGAGAGAGTGACGTTCGACCTCGATGCCGTGCAGCCTGAGGGTTCATTGCGTGCAGATCTCCTCGCCCCCGGGCATCCGCTTCACGACTCCGTCATGGAACACACCGTGACCACCTTGGCCGGGATTCTCAATCGCGGGACGGTTCTAATCTCTTCTGACATCGATGAGCCGCTGATGCTCGTCGGCGTTGTGGAGGAAATCGTTGACGGCACCGGGCAGATCATCTCCCGACGCTTCAGCTATGCCTACGCCTGCGCTGACGGCAGCGTTCGCGACGCTGGGCCTGCCCCCTATCTCGACTGTGTAGCCGCACCGGACCACCCTGCCGTCCAGGAGGCAAAGGCCCTACCGTGGCTGGAGGATGCCGAATCAAAAGCAGTCAGCTGGATCATCACCCACCGCTTACCGGAGTACTTGGAGGAAGTTCGGCCGCAACGAGCTGGCGATCTCGAAAAACAGCGCGTGCTTGTCACGGCGCGGCTCGAGTTCGAGCGCGAACGGCTACTCCGAGAGGTGCGTGTCGCGGAGCAGAAGGAGCGCGCCGGAGAGAAGCCTCAGGAGTCTGCAGCCAGCTTGGGCGGCAAGGCCGCCGCCCTTCAGACGCGGCTTGATCAACGACTCGACCTGATCAGCCGTCAATCGCACATGGATAACAAACCGCCGCTGGTCGTTTCGGCTGCGTTGGTCCTGCCGGCGGCGCTAGTCGCCGGGTCACTGCCGACGCTCGCTAACCACCCTTTCGCAGTTGCTGCACCACGCCAGGAAAAGCAGAACGCGATCGATGCAGTTTTGGACTCCGAGCGCGCTATCGGGAGGCGGCCTTACCAACGAACTGTTGGCGATCCCGCCTACGATATTCTTTCGACTGACCCCTCCACCGGCGAGACGTTCCGGTTACTGGTAACGCCGCTAACCGCGGGCACCAACGGCTACGCCGTGTCCCACAACCAAGTGTTGACGGCAAAGAACTCGCAGCCCCGGTACCGGCTTGCGCTGGTGGCGGGCAGCCCAGGCCATGGTGGGACGCATGAGGTTCGCTATCTCGACAACCCGTTTTCCAAGGTTGACATGTCGGACTTTGACACGGTGTTCCATCACTTTGATCCTCGTGAAGCATGGAATCGCGCCAAGGTCCCCTTCTAGACATTGCAGCGCATACCCAGCGACGCTTGTGGACACCCTTGCGGAATAGAAGGACGCTGCAAGCCAGACACCCCCACCCAGGTCGCGGTGTGACACGAGGAAATCACCTAACCTGTGACTTCGGGCTGCATTCAACGGAAAGAAGCACCATGGAGATCATCGACAACGTCAATCGCCTGCTCGGCGACGACCTCCGCGAGACTATTGCACCGGGCTCCAAGGTCCGCATCGCCGCGTCGACGTTCTCGATCTTCGCCTTTGAGGCACTCATGGAAGAACTCCGCAAGATCGACGAGTTGCAATTCGTCTTCACTTCACCCACCTTCGTCAATGGCGAGTCGACCGATCGGCTCCGCAAAGAGAAGCGGCGGTATTTCATCCCCGCCACACCTCCCGAAGCGAACCTGGCCGGCACCGAGTTCGAGATCCGCCTCCGGAACAAGCTCACGCAGAAGGCCATTGCTCGTGAATGTGCCTCGTGGATCCGGGAGAAGGTTCGCTTCAAGACAAACGCCACGTCCGGGGCCATGCAGACCGTGGCCCTGATAGACGATGCTGTGGCTTACACCCCCCTCCAGGGATTCACGACCACCGATCTCGGATTCGAGAGGGGCGACGCGCTGTCAAACTACGTGAACAAGTTCGACGACGCCCCCGTGGCCGCTCAGTACCTTCAACTCTTCGAGACCATTTGGAACGACTCTTCTCGACTCGAAGATGTCACCGATGCCGTGCACGAGCACATCTCGACCGCGTACGCCGAGAACTCCCCGGCATCGATCTACTTCCTCATCCTCTACAACGTGTTCGCCGAGTTCTTGGACGACATCAGCGAGGACGTCCTTCCCAACGATCGGACCGGTTACCTCGATTCCTTGGTGTGGAAGAGCCTCTACAACTTCCAGCGCGACGCGGCAACGGGAATTATCAACAAGCTGGAGACCTTTAATGGCTGCATCTTGGCCGACAGCGTCGGCCTAGGAAAGACGTTCACTGCACTCGCGGTGATCAAATATTATGAGTTGCGGAATAAATCAGTGCTGGTGCTTGCGCCTAAGAAGCTCGCCGAGAACTGGACCAACTACAACGCCAACCTCACCACCAATATTTTCGCTGGCGACCGTTTCAACTACGACGTCCTCGCCCATACCGATCTATCCCGGACACGCGGGGAATCACTCGGCATCCGGCTCGACCGCATCAATTGGGGCAACTACGACCTGGTGGTGATCGACGAGTCCCACAACTTCCGAAATGCCGATTATTCGGAGGAGAAGGAGTCTCGTTACCAGCGCCTGATGCGGCAGGTTATCCGGGAAGGCGTCAAGACCAAGGTCCTCATGCTGTCGGCAACCCCGGTCAACAATCGATTCACCGACCTTAAGAACCAGCTCCAGCTCTCCTACGAAGGCGAGCCCGAGCAGTTCGCCGCGAGCCTCGGCATCTCGGCAACCATCGACACAGTATTCCGGGACGCCCAACGAGCCTTTAACGAGTGGTCCGACCTCCCAGTGGAAGATCGCACCACCGAGCGAATCCTCTCCATGCTCGATTTCGACTTTTTCGAACTTCTCGACGCGGTGACCATTGCCCGATCCCGCAAGCACATTCAGGCCTTCTACGACATGTCGGACATCGGCGCGTTCCCTCGACGCCTCCCCCCGGTCTCCCTACGCCCCGCTCTGAGCGAGCTACCCCAGGCGCCCACCTACAACGAGATATTCGACCAGCTCCAGGAACTCACTCTTGCGGTTTACACTCCGCTGAGCTACGTCTTCCCGAGCCGGATCGGCAAGTACCTGGACAAATACAACGTCACGGGCGGGACGGCCCGCTCAAATATCGGCCAAGTGGGTCGCGAGCAGGGACTTAACCTGGATCCACCGATGAGATGAACTTCTAG
>NZ_JAALDN010000425.1 GCF_014144855.1 Dietzia maris
CCGCCGCGTCGCCGCCCAGCCCGCGCCGCCGCCCAGCCCGCGCCGCCGCCGGGTCAGTTGAGCAGGAAGTCGATCACGAGGCGCTCGAACTTGTCCTTCTGCTCGATCATCGCCCAGTGGCCACACCGCGAGAAGGCGTGGAGCTCGGCGCGCGGGAGCTGGCGGAACGCGAAGTGGGCCTGCTCGTAGGGGAGCATGCGGTCGTCGCGGCCCCAGATGAGCATGGTCTCCTGCCGGATCTGCGAGGCGCGGGCGTACAGCGGCGTGTAGGCGTTCTCGGGCTTGAGGATCGAGCCGAACACGGAGTACATCCGCTCGACGGCGCCCGGAGCGGTGGCGGCCTCGGTGCGGGCGCGGATGAGGTCCTCGTCCACGACCTTCTTGTTGCCGACCATCGTGTCGACCCAGGCCGCCATGGCCTTGTCGGACGGCTCCGCGAGGAACTCGAACAGCCGACGCGATCCCTCGCTCGGCTCGGGCGTGAACAGGGGAGCGGCCAGGCCGCCGGGGCCCATGAGCGCCATCTTGCGGACGCGGTGCGGGTAGGCGAGAGCGGTCTCGCAGGCGACGTTGCCGCCCATGGAGTTACCGATGATGTCGACCTTCTCGATGCCCTTGGCCTCGCAGAACGCGTCGATAGCCTCGGCGGCGATGAGCGGGTAGGCCTTCTCCCACTCCAGGTCGGAGCTCTTCCCGAATCCCGGCATGTCCAGCAGGATGGTGTGGAAACGCTCGGCGAAGACGGGGAAGTTGCCGGCGAAGTTGGACCACGCGGTCACGCCGGGGCCGGATCCGTGCAGGAAGAGGACGGGGACCGCGCTCTCGGGCTCGGCGACGCTCTGCTCGCCCGCCTCGTGGTAGTGCAGATCGAAGCGGCCGGCGGTGATGGTCTTGCTGGTGGACTCGAAGTCGAGGGCGCTCATGCCCCCCACGCTACTAGAACACGTTCTAGAAATCCCACCGTCGTCCGAAATTAAGTCAGCCGCGCGGGGAGTCCCTGAAACATCCCCGCGCGGCGATGGCGAAACTCTAACCTGAAATCGCGCCGGGTGACAAGTCGGTAACAATTATGACGGGTGTCACACCGTCCGCGCTAACCCCGATGCCGCTGGCCAGCAGTTATGAAGTGGCGCATATGGACGGTCGGTGTAGATGGGGGTAGCGGTGACCGACTGGCCACCCCGTGCTCGTCACCCCGGCGTCACCTCATGACGCGGTCGAGGAACGCGGTGGCGTCTGGAATGGCGGCGTAAACGGTCCCACTGTGGTCCCGGTCCGGGTAGACGTGCAGCTCGAGCGGCTGCCGGGTGAGCGTCATCTCGGCGGCGAGCGACAGCGCCGAGGGGGCGGGCACGTCCATGTCGAGCAGTCCCTGGCCGAGGAACACGGGCCGGTCGTAGCCCATTGCCGGCGTGCCCATGTAGCGGCGGAGGTGTCCGAAGACGTCGGGGATCTCCTGCAGTGGCCGCGCCAGCGCCTGCGAAACCTGGAAGCCGCCGACCTTCTCCCGCATCGCGGAGTAGCAGAGCGTCTCGGCGGCGTCGACCATCTCGCGACCCTGCGGTGTGAGGAGCCCGTTGATGTCGAGTTCCGGGTGCTGGTCGCGGAACCCGGCGAGGATGTACATCGCGTACAGGTTGAGCCCGGTCGGGAGGTTCACCGGCGGGAATCCGGGGCCGCCCCACTGGAACAAGTGCTCTATGTTCGCCGGCGCGCCGGTCGCCACGACGCCCCGGTAGTCGAGGCCCGCCGGCGCGCCCAGTGCGGTGGCACGGGTCGCGGTGACGAGTGCGGCGCCGGCGCCCTGCGACTGCCCGACGAGTCCCCACCTGGCGG
>NZ_JAALDN010000426.1 GCF_014144855.1 Dietzia maris
GCGGTCGACCGCCTGCGCGACCTGGTCCGCCAACCGGGCGCGCACACTCTCGGCGTCCGCGAGCTCGCGTCGACGGGTGACGAGGTCGTCGGCGGCGAGGCGGAACGTGGCGTCGCGCAGGTCCGCCTGGATGGTCTGCGCCCGGCGCGCGACCTCGGCCTGCCGCCCCAGCGGCTTGAGCTGGCGCCGCAGTTCGGTGGTGAGATCGTTCAACCGGTCCAGGTTGCCCTGCATCCCGGCGAGCTTGCGCTGGGCCTTCTCCTTGCGGCGCCGGTGCTTGAGGATGCCGGCGGCCTCCTCGATGAACGCCCGGCGCTCCTCCGGCTTGGACTCGAGGATCTCGGCGAGTTTTCCCTGGCCGACGATCACGTGCATCTCGCGGCCTATCCCTGAGTCCGACAACAGTTCCTGCACGTCCATGAGTCGGGCGCGGTCGCCGTTGATCTCGTACTCCGCGGCGCCGTCGCGGAACATCCGGCGGGTGATCGACACCTCGGCGTAGTCGATCGGCAGCACGCCGTCGGAGTTGTCCAGGGTGAGGGTGACCTCGGCGCGGCCGAGCGGCTGCTTTCCCGTGGTCCCCGCGAAGATGACGTCCTGCATCTTGCCGCCGCGCAGCGATTTGGCACTGTGCTCGCCCATGACCCAGGTCAGGGCGTCGACGACGTTGGACTTGCCCGACCCGTTGGGCCCCACCACGCAGCAGATTCCGGGCTCGAATCTCAGGGTCGTCGGCGCCGCGAAGGACTTGAAGCCCTTGAGCGTCAGCGACTTGAGATACACGGTTGTCGATCCTAGGTCAGCGTTCGACGAATCCCGGGAGTCCGCCCCGGGCCGGCTCCCAGGTGTCGACGACGAGGTCCACGTGGCCGGGGGTCCCGCCGCCGCGGAGGAGTTCCAACAGGTCACGGCACGCGGGCTCCGGTCCCTCCGCCACCACGTGGACGCGCCCGTCCGGCTTGTTGGCCGCGTACCCGCTCAGCCCCAGTTCGAGTGCCCGGCTGCGGGTCCACCAACGGAAGCCCACGCCCTGGACGCGGCCGTGGACCCAGGCGACCAGCCGGACCCGGTCGGCTCCCGGGGCGCTCATGCCTCGCCGCCCCCGGTCTCGAAGCCCAGCTCGATCTCGGTGCCCGCGGTGAGCGTCCGGCCAACCGTGCACGCGGAGTCCACCGAGCGCCGGATCATCGCCACCAGTCGCTCGGCCATCGCCGGGTCTAGCCCGGACAGGTCGAGCTCGTAGCTCTCCTCCAGCAGCGGGTATCGCTCGTTCTCGCGGTCGGCGTCTCCGGAGACGCGAACGGTCGCGGCGTAGTCGTCACCCAACCGGCGGGAGATCGTGAAGTCGGAGGCCATGGCCGTGCAGGCCCCGAGCGCGATCTTGAGCAACTCCCCCGGGGTGAACACCCCCTCGACGTCGGCCGAGCCGATCTCGACCCGGGCTCCCCGGGAAGATGTCCCCACGTAGCGTCGGGTCCCGGTGCGTTCGACACGGAGATCGGGAGCGGGGTGCGCCGCCTGCGGGGCGGCCGGCGCGGGCGTCTGCGTGAGGGTGGGGGGCGTCGACTCAGTCATGCGGTCATCGTACGACCGGTCCGCGGGCCACCTCAGCCCCGCCGCGGCGCGCGGGACCGACGTGGCGGGCGGGACCGGCGTGGCGCGGGCTGGCAGACCGGGCAGAAGTGCGAACCGCGGTTCATGAAGTCCTCCCGCACCACGGCCGTCCCACACCGCGCGCACGGCAGGCCCGCCCGTCCGTAGACGTCGAGGGAGCGATCGAAGTACCCCGAGGCGCCATTGACGTTGACGTACAGCGCGTCGAATGAGGTGCCGCCGGCCGCCAGCGCGTCCGCCATCACCTCGCGGGCGTGCTCGAGGACCCCGGTCACGGCGCGGAGTGTCACGGCGCCGGACCGCCGGCGGCCGTGGAGACCGGAGCGCCACAAGGCCTCGTCGGCGTAGATGTTGCCGATCCCCGAGACCACGGTCTGATCCAGCAGGAGGCGCTTGATCTCGGTGTCCCGGCGTCGGATCGTCCGGGCGGCGACGAGGGGGTCGAACCCGGGCTCGAACGGGTCCGCCGCGATGTGGGCGGCCGGCGCGGGCAGGAGCTCCCCCGTGCCGTCGAGAGCCTCCGCCAGTGGGACGACGGTCCACCCGCCGAACGTCCGCTGATCGACGAAACGCAGCTCCCTGCCGTCGTCGAGCTCGGCTCGCGCGTGCAGATGGCGTACCGGCGGCGCACCGCCCTCGGCGACCAACATCTGCCCGCTCATCCCCAGGTGTACGAGCAGGCAGTCCGCTCCCGCCGCGTGGTCGGAGTCCAGGGTGAGCCACAGGTACTTGCCGCGACGCCGGGCGCCGCTGACGGTGCGGCCGGTCAGACGCGCGACGATCTCAGGGGCGCCGCCCGGCTGCCGGCGCGCGGTGCGGGCGCCGGTGACCTCCACGGACGTGATCACACGACCGACGACGTGATCGGCCAGGCCCCTGCGGACGACCTCGACCTCGGGTAGCTCGGGCACGTCAGCGTGTGGTCCCGTCCAGGGCGGCCCACGCCTGCTCGGCGGCCTTCTGCTCGGCCTCTTTCTTGGTGCGACCGGTCCCCTCGCCCAGGGACTCGTCGCCCACGAACACCACCGCGGAGAAGGTCTTGTCGTGGTCCGGCCCGGTGGAGGTGATCTCGTACCGCACCCTGGGCCTGCCCGTCGACGCGCACTTCTCCTGCAGGCTGGTCTTCCAGTCGAGGGCCGCCCCCAGATGCGGGACCACCTGCAGTCGGTCGCCGATGATCCGTTCGATCAGACCCCGGGCCGTCTCGAGCCCGTGGGTCAGATAGACCGACCCGAACACCGCCTCGAGGGTGTCGGCGAGGATCGAGTGCTTGTCGCGACCGCCCGTCAGTTCCTCACCGCGGCCGAGCCGCAGGTGATCTCCCAGGCCGCCGGGGCCGATCTCGCGCGCGATGTCGGCCAGGACGTAGGTGTTGACCAGGCTCGCACGGATCTTGGCGAGGTCCCCCTCGGGACGGTCCGGGTACGCCGTGTAGAGGTACTCCGTCACGACCAACTCGAGCACCGCGTCGCCGAGGAACTCCAACCTCTCGTTGTGGGGCAGACCGCCGTGCTCATAGGCGTACGACCTGTGGGTCAGAGCCTGGGTGGCGAGGTCGGCGGGGAGGGCGACCCCCAGGACAGAGTCCAGGGGCGACGGCTGCTCCGTCACGCGCGGTCCTCACCGGCGTCGCCGGCTCCGGTGGACCCGAACTTCTCCGCCAACCCGGCCCAGCGCGGGTCGATCCGGCCCTCGGCGTCGCCGGAGACGCCGTCGGGAGCGGGGGTGTCCAGGTTGATGCACTCGTCGTGTCCGTAGTCGGTGCACGTCGGCGACATGGGGAACTCCAGACCGAACGCGTCGACGAGCGCGGGCTCGAGGTCGAGCAGGTCGCCGTCCAGCAGGCGGACCTCGTCCTGCTCGGCGGCCTCGGCCGCGGCGGTGCCCTCGGCCGCGTACATGTCGGTCAGGTCCACGCCCACCGGGGCGGAGAACTCGCCAAGGCAGCGCGCGCACTCGACCTCGGCCCGACCGGTGACCGAGCCGGTGACGAGCACACCCTCGTCGACGTAGGTCAGCATGAGGTCGAGGTCCACCTCGGAGCCCTCGGGGATCCGGATGAACTCCACGCCGATGGCCGAGGGGAGGACGGCGGCACGCTGCACCGGCACCATCGAGCCGGGGGCGCGTCCGAGGACGCGGGTGTCGAGGACGAGCGAATCGGCGGCGGGCCGGCCGTGGCGGGGGGTACGGGAGGTGGTGGACACGCCCAGCAGACTACCCGCCGGGGTCAGTAGTCCCCGTACCCGTCGCCCGGGCGCTCGTCCTCGCGGACCCCCCGCCGGCCGGTGGGCTCCCGTCGCCCGACCGGGGCGACACCGTGCAGCTCCTCGCGACCCCGGCTGACGGTGCGGAGGGTGGTGCCGAGGAACTCCTCGAACCGGGCCATCTTCTCGTCGATGTAGGCGTCGCATTCCTCGCGCCGACGCTCGCTCTCGGCGTGCGCGGCGTCTCGCACCCGCGCGGCTTCCTCGTCGGCGATGCGGACGACCTCGGACTCGGACAGCATCCGCTGCTGCTCCTGCCGGGCTTCGGTGATCGTGCGGTCGTAGAGGATGTTGGCCTGTTCGACGAGCCGGTCTGCCTCCGCGCGGGCGCGGCTCGTGGTGGACTCGGCGTCCCGACGCGAGCGGTCGAGGAGCTCCGCCGACTCGGCGCGGGCGTCGCCCACCAGCCCGTCGGCGTGGGTGGTCGCCTCGGCGACCATGCGGTCGGCGCGGGCCTTG
>NZ_JAALDN010000427.1 GCF_014144855.1 Dietzia maris
TGCTTGCCGACACCATCTGCCGCACCGTCGAGCTCGGGGTGACGATCACCGACGCCGCTGTGGCTGACGAGCTCACGCACCTGTTCTGCGCCCCGGTCACACTGGACCCGGTCTGCGCCGAGTGCGGGATGGCGGGCCGTTTGCGGGACCACGTCGAGCGGCGAGTGACCGACCTGCCGATCGTGGGTCATCCCACCAGACTGCATGTGCGGGTACCGCGCTTCACCTGCGACAACACCGAGTGCGCTACGAGGGTCTTCCAGCAGCGGATGCCGGCGTTGGCTGAGCCGCGGGCCAAGACCACCCGCCGCTGCAGCCGCTGGATCCTGCAGCGTCTGGCGATCGACCGCACCAGCGTGTCCGCGGTCGCCAAGGCCCTCGGGCTGGGCTGGGATCTCGTCAACGACCTGGCGGTCTCGAAGATCCGCTCCATGGTCTACGAGCAGCCCGGACACTTCGACGGCGTCCGCATCCTCGGGGTCGATGAGCACAAATGGAAGCACGTGCGCGGCGACGGCAGCAGCTCGTTCGTCACCGTCCTGGTCGACCTGACCCCGGTCGTGGACGGCACCGGCCCGTCCCGGTTGCTGGACATGGTCCCGGGCCGTTCGGCGAAGGTCCTCACCGAGTGGCTCGACGCCCGCGACCAGGTGTTTCGAGACCGAGTCAAGGTGGTCACGATGGACGGGTTCGCCGGCTACCACACCGCCGCCGCCAGCGCGGTGCCCGCTGCCCGGACGGTGATGGACCCGTTCCACGTCGTGCACCTGGCCGCCGACAAGCTCACCGTGTGCCGCCAACGCATCCAGCAGGCCACCACCGGACACCGGGGACGGACCGGCGATCCGCTGTACGGCATCCGCCGCACCCTGCGCACCCGCGCTGAGCTACTGACCGACAAGCAGAAGGTTCGCCTGTTCAAGGCGTTCACCGCCAATGACGCGCACGCGGCGGTGGAGGTCACCTACAGCGTCTACCAGCGACTCATCGCCGCCTACGAAGCCGCAGGCAAGCGGGAGGGCAAGATCGCGATGTACAA
>NZ_JAALDN010000428.1 GCF_014144855.1 Dietzia maris
GCGTGCGAGACCACGCCCGACCCGTCCGCACTCACCTTCAACCGCCGAAATGACGCGCTAGACTTCACCCGGGAAGTGCTCCTTGGACTGAACCGATGTGGACCTTATTTAAGTCACATCATCCCAGTTCAGGAGCACTTCCCACGTCATTTCCGGGCCCAGATCTAACTTTCCACGTGAAGGCCGAGGCTAGCCCTCTCGCAGGGCTCACTCGAGCATTGTGTTCACCGCTGGCGCCCTTCGCTGCGCCAAGTGTAATAGCCGGCTCCGATAGAGCCAACGACTAGCACTGTCACTCCCGTCGCTGCACCGCTGTTTTGCCACCCAATATGAGTGACCAGCGCCACGATTGCGAAGGGGATCGACGCGGCGAGGATCATGGCTATCGCTCGCAGTACCCGCATGGCCTTGCTTCGATCTTCGCGCACAAGGGGGATCACCAATCTAGAGACGGTTGAGCTAGTCGCAGTGGCCCACGTGATTGACCGGGTACATGGTTCCAGAAGACGGGAGGATCCGGGTCTGGCAGCACCAGTTCGCATGCCATTGCGGGGGCAACCGCAGGATGTTGATCAGCGTAAGAACCGTGAGGCCGGGAGCGGCCCTGCAGATCATCCCCACGACCCAACCCCAACCGCCAACTCGGTTGGCAACTTCGCATATTGTCCACCACGAAGCGGCTCCCGTGGCAAGAAGCGCTGACCTGAACGCATTTGCTTCCCAGCCCCACATGCTGAGATAGACGCCAAAACCGAAGGTCAGTTTTGGGTCGGCGACAACTTCAGAGTCGTTGTCTCCGCGGTCAAGCACCTGGGTGACGGTGTTGCCCTGCACTACGTAGTGCGTGGGCACTACATCGCCATCACGGTCGATTGCCCAGGGCGCTTCGATGAAATCGCGCACCTCGATCGTGGCGGACTCGGGCATGTCCGCCCCGCTGCTTTCCGCGCCCTCTGTGATTAGCAGGGAAACGCCGCCGCCCTCATTGGACTTTAATTCGGTTCCCGGCGGCATGGTGAAGGACCACTTGGCTTGCTCGGCGCCTCCAGGAATCACGGCGTAGCCCGATACTGTCCGGTCAGCGTTCTCGCTCAGAACTCGATTCCCGGAGACCATGTGATCGCCGTCCCTGGTGAACGAGCTTCGTTCGTCACCGCCGGTCATGATGATATCCCCGGCCACTGTGGTGACCACAGCACCGCGGGCGTCGGTCCGAATGTCTTGCACGAATCCTTCGTTGCCTCGGAGGTCCTGCGCAGAACGAGCTGCAGAAGGACTCCGTTGCACAAGTTCAAGGGCACGAGTTTCGGCCGTTTCGACGGTTTCAACAAGTGCTTGTGGAGTGGGGGAGATCTGGCTGTTTTCGACTGGGTCCGCGTTGGCGAACGCCGGCGCCATGAGCCCGACGCACATGGCGGCAGCCGCAGTCATGGAAAGTGCCTTTTTCATTTGTGCCCTCTCAGATCGGAAGGTGTCTGCGCCGCCCACCGCGAGCGTTTGCAGAATTACCTTTAAAGGTCCGAAGCTGGGCCAGCAATAAGGGTTGAGATGATCCCGATACTGGCCTACGGCATGTCTGGCGATAACGGGCGAATGCTCATGTGAGTGAGTGTGACATGGGTAACAGGGCCTGTGGGCCACTTTCCTTTTTTAGCCCTTCAACTCGACAGTGGCGGAGCGTCATTGACCGTCCGAAGCCGAGAAGTAGCATCGGGCGCGCTGAGTAGCCGAGCAAGCAGGCGAAGGGGCGGTTCCTCAGAGCTCCTACGTTGGCACCTCGTCGTGGCCGGCCTCCCAGCCGTCAGCCCCGACTAGCCTCGCCTAGCCTCGGCCTTTCATGGGCGGGTGGTCGGAGCTGCTGATCGCTGACGTTGAGCGATTCTGAGCGCACCGCAGGTAGGTGCTCGGCGTCAACTCGGTCCAGCACCCGCCACGCGGTGGGCATCGAGGCCACCGGCCCGAACACGCCCTCCCGATCGCCCAGGACCCCGATCCCGGTGATCGCGTCCGC
>NZ_JAALDN010000042.1 GCF_014144855.1 Dietzia maris
CGGAGCTGGCACGACCGGCGCGTGCGCGGCGGCCGGGCGGGCCGGCGACGGCTCGCGTCTCGACGAAGGCAGTCGCTCGCTGCTCACCGGCGCGGTCGAGGTCGCGGAGGTGGAGGACGAAGGTTGCGTCGAGGTAGGGGAGGGTGCGGCTGATGTGAGGCCGGACTGCTGCACCGAGGACGCCACCGGCCCAGCCGCTGTGGCTGTCGCCGTCCCCCCGGAGAGCCAAGCTGCTCCCGCTCCCGCCGAAAACCCGAGCAGGGCCAATCCGGTGAGAACCATGAGCGACATGGATCGGGCGAATGGCGGACGCGTTGACCGCATGGGCACCCCTCCTCGAGTCATATGCCCGTGCGCCATTCGTCCGGGCGGATGCTGAACCCCTCAGCTCATGCGGCGTGAACATTAAGACTGTGTCGGCGGTGCCTCAACGTTTTCCTCACTAACGAGATCGCCTGGCGAATAATCCTGTGACCTGCTGATATGTCGCCTAACTCGGGGAAGCAGGCGAACCCGCAGGTAACAGCGATCGGTAAGTGAATCGCGGTGACATCACAATTGCGTGAGAAGGCTCTGATGCGTGACCGGGATCACAGCAGAAGGTAACCCGCACTGATATCGCGCGACCAGTTGCGAGTCGCCCCGAGATCCGTACTGTCGCGGCATGGCTAACGTACTGATGATCATGTCCGCAGCCGACCACTGGACCCTCAAGGACGGGTCGGAACATCCCACCGGTTTCTGGGCCGAGGAGTTCGTGGCCCCGTACGAGGTGTTCACCGACGCCGGCTGGTCCGTGACCGTGGCGACCCCGGGTGGGCGCGCTCCCACCGTCGACCAGGCCAGCCTCGGCGAAGGCGCCGGTGACCCGGAGACACTCGACAAGGTGAAGGCCTCGCTCGACCGGCTCGCGCCCGTCCTGAACTCGCCCTCCGACCTGGCCTCCGTCGATCACAACGAGTTCGACGTGGTGTTCTACCCGGGCGGCCACGGCCCCCTGCAAGACCTCGCCGTGGACAAGACCTCCGGTGCGATCCTCGCCGAGCGGGTGACCGCGGAGAAGCCGCTGGCCATGCTGTGCCACGCCCCCGCCGCCGTGCTCGCGGCCTCGGAGGATGCGTCGTCCTCGCCGTTCGCGGGGTACAAGATGACCGGGTTCTCCAACGTCGAGGAGGAGCAGGTCGGCCTGGCCGAGGGCGCGCCCTGGCTTCTCGAGGACAAGCTCGTCGAGCTGGGCGCCGACTACTCCTCCGCCGCCGAGCCGTGGGGCTCACATGTGGTGGTGGACCGCAACCTGTACACAGGTCAGAACCCGCAGTCCTCTGAGGAACTGGCCAAGCGGATCGTCTCCGACCTGGGGGCCTGACCGGAGGGCCGTACGTCTGCGCCCCGGGGCACCCCGGGGTGCCCCGGCCGGAGACCGCGCGTCCGTCAGGCGTCGAACGGCGTCTCGGGGGCGCCGTGCCCCAGGGACGCGACGACTTCCTCGGCCAGAAGTCGGAGCTTGACATTGCGGTGGCTCGACGCCCCCTGCAGGACCGAGAAGGCCTCATCCTGTGAACAGCGGTTCTGCGCCATGATGATCCCGATCGCGATGTCGATCGCGGTGCGGCTCTCCATCGCGGCGCGCCGATGCCGCGCGGCGTCGGCGTGGTCCGCGATCCGCAGCGCGATGCGGAGCGCTTTGCCGACGAGGTCAGCGTAGCGCTGCGCGTCGACCACGTCGTCCTCGTCAAACAGGCCGGGATGCCGGGTGTAGAAGTTCATCGCCGCCTCACCGAGTTCCCCCAGTTCCAGCGGGACAGCGAGCGCACTCGCGAGGCCGTGGCCCCGGACGACCTCCATGTAGTCGGGCCAACGTGACTCCGCTCGCGCGTCCGTCACCACGATGATCGCCCCGTCCGTCATCGCCTGTATGCACGGTCCCTGTTCGAAACCCGCCTGGATCTCGTCCATCTGCGACGCCGTCTCGGAGCTACTGGCAACGACGATCTTGCTTTTCTCCCGCCGGAGAATGATGCCGCAGTGGACGTCCTGACTCCGTTGAAGGTGGTCGGCCGCGAGACGAGCCAGATCGTCGAGGAGATCGGGGACATCACGGTCCTCGGCCAACAGGTCGTACAACGTCATGGCGAGGGGGTGTGGGGCGCTGTCAGCAGGCATCGGAGAGTCCTTCGGCGAGAAAACTCCCCGAGATCTGTAACCCGGCTTCCGCCGGAGCGAGTTCCGAAGGGCTCCGTCAAGAGCGGCGTCTTCACGTGGTGTCGGTCGTGGTCGTATCCCACGCTACCCTCCCGATCAGCCGGTTCTGGCCCGTCCAGCCAGACGGTGGCGTTCGTTCTCCGTCATGCCACCCCACACCCCGTAGAGCTCGCGGTTCTCCAGGGCGTACCGGCGACACGCCGACATCACGGGGCAGCTTTCGCAGAGCCGCTTGGCCCACTCCTCCCGCTTCCGACGGGAGGACTTCGGCTCATCGTCGCTGTTGTAGAACAGGTCGGGACTGCCCACACAGTTGCCGTGGTCGGCCCACGACCACCTTTCCTCCGAGGCGGTGAACGCGGTGGGGTTGCTCATCTCCACCCTCCCGAGAGGATGCGGGATGCCGAAGGCGACCCGTACCGCGCGACGTGCCCCGGCACGGCGGTACACGGGCGGGGGACCGACGGGGCGTAGATGCTGATCCGGGGGCAGTCGTCGTCCGAGTCCTGCCGATGGCGCGCGTAATCCCTCAGCGCCGCGACTCCGGCCAGATCCATGTGGTCGAGACTGAAGAGATCCACCCAGATGTGGGCGCACCCGGCCATCCGGGTGCCGTGATCGAGGATCCGGATGAGATCGGGACAGCTAGCCTGTGTCAGACAGCCTTCGACCTCGACGCGGACAGGGCCGGGGCGGGCCCCGACACGTATGAGTACCTGCAACGAGTGTTTCACGGACATCTCCGAGGGGATATCGTAAGCTCGCTGCTGAACTCACCGCCCACCATAGTAAGTTGGGTCACAGCGGGCAACCGTTTCGGAAGGGCGACACCGTGAACCACATCGTCGACCGCCACGCCGTCATCGACGGCCACCGGATCTCGATCGGCGTGCACGGCGAGGGCGAACCCGTCGTCCTTCTCCACGGAACGCCCTCGTCGTCGTACATCTGGCGCGACGTGGTGCCCGTCCTCACCGAGGCCGGGTACCGCGTCCACGTCTTCGACCTCCTCGGATACGGGCTGTCGGAGCGGCCGCGGAACCCCGACGTCGACACGTCGATCACCGGTCAGGTCGCCGTCCTCGAGGGGCTGTTGGGGGAGTGGGGACTCGACACGTTCCACCTGGTGGCCCACGACATCGGCGGCGGGATCGCGCAACGCTTCGGCGTGCAGTCGACCGGGCGCCTGCGGTCCCTGACCCTCATCGACGTGGTGAGTTTCGACAGCTACCCCTCCGAGCGGACCCGGGAACAGATGGCCGACGGGCTTGACGAGCTGGCCCGCACGCCGGACGCCGAGCACCGGGCCCACTTCCGGGACTGGCTGCTGTCGACGCACAGCGACCCGGCGAACTTCGACCCCGCCGCGCTCGACGTGTATGTCGACCTCATCAGCGGGCCGATCGGCCAACCGAGCTTCTTCCGGCACCAGGTCGCGCACTACGACCCGCGCCACACGCTGGAGATCTCCGACCAGCTGGACAGGCTCGGTCGGATCCCGGTGCAGCTGGTCTGGGGCGCCGACGACACCTGGCAGGTCACCGACTGGGCGCACCGCCTCCACGCCGCGATCCCCGGCAGCGAACTGCATCTCATCGAGAACTGTGGCCACTTCGCGCCGGAGGAACGCCCGGCCGAGGTCGCCGCGGCACTCCGGGCATTCCTCGACGCACACCGGGGCTGACGGGACCCACGGCGCTCCGGGCCCGAGATCCCGGCCGGACCCGGGACCGCCTCCGTCGCCGGGGCCCGTGTGAGGATTGTGCCCGTGACGCAACCGACAGAGTCGAAGGTCCGAGGCTGGGCCGCGCTCGCCGTGGTCGCCTACGGCGCCGTGGTGGTGGCGCTGACCATGCTCAAGGCCTTCTTCGTGATCGGGCTACTGTGGCGACCGGAATCCCAGCGCGGCCGCTCGGTCGAATGGGTACCGTTCGCTCAGTTCAGGGGCGCCCAGACCTGGTTCGGCCCACTGTTCGACGCACTCGGCAACCTGGCCTTCTTCGTGCCGCTCGGGGTGCTCCTGTACATCCTGCTGGAGGGCCGGGCCAGGGCGGTCCTCGTCGTCGTCGTCACCGGAGCGGCGATCAGCGCGACGGTCGAGGTCCTCCAGTACGTCCTCGCCCTGGGACACTCCGGCGTCACGGACCTGCTGTTCAACACAGCCGGGGCGCTGGTCGGCGCCCTCATAGCGCGCGCCTGCGGCCCGCGCCTCCACCCACTGTGGATCGGTCTCGCGCTCACCACCGCTGCGGTGTTCGCCGTCCTGGTCGTCCTCGGGCCGCGCCTGGGCGACCCCGCCGCAGTGGTGGAGCTGGGGACGGACAGGCCGCCGGCGCGGTGACCCGCGGCGGGCTCGTCACGCCCCCGGAGCCTCCTACGCTCCCGCGCCGCGGTCGGTGTCGGCGTCGGTGCCAGTGTCTGCGGCCCGCCCGTACCGGCCGGCCAGCCACGCGCACACGATCAACTGGATCTGGTGGAACAGCATCAGCGGCAGGACCAGGAGCCCGATCGGCTGGCCGACGAACAGCACGGCCGCCATCGGCAACCCCGTGGCCAGCGACTTCTTGGACCCGCAGAACTGCACGACGCGCTTGTCCCGGTCCTCGAAACCCAGGGCCCGGGAGGCGAGTTCGGTCAGACCCAGCACCACCGCGAGCAGCACGCAGCACGCGACGATCAGCCAGGCCAACTCGCCGACGCCGATCGTCGACCAGATCCCGTCGGCGACCCCGTCGGAGAACGCCGCGTAGACCACCAGCACGATGACGGTCTTGTCGAACAGGGCGATCCGCTTGATCCTGCGGATGACCGGCAGGACCCAGGTCCGCAGGAGCTGGCCCACCACGAACGGCAGGAGCAGCTGCAGGGCGATCGTGCCGACCGAGTTCCACGTGATGACCACGGACCCGTCGGTGGTCATCAGGGCGAAGACCAGCAGGGGAGTGATCACCACACCCAGCAGGTTGGACACCGACGCCGACACCACCGCCGCGCTGACGTGCCCGCGGGCGATCGCCACGAAGGTGATGGACGACTGGACGGTCGACGGGACCAGCGTGAGGAACAGGAACCCGGCGGCCAGGGAGGCGCCGAGCACGGGCGTGAGGAGCCACTGGCCGAGCAGGCCGAGGAGCGGGAACAGGAGATACGTCGAGGCGAGCACGACCGAGTGGAGCCGCCAGTGCGTGAGGCCGACCACCAGCTCCCGGGGCTCGAGGCGCGCGCCGTAGAGGAAGAACAGCACGGCGATGCCGATCGTCGTCACCCAGTCGAGCGCGTCGGCCGCGCCACCGGTGGCGGGCAGGAACGCGGCGACCACCACCGCCGCCAGGATCGCCAGGATGAACGGCTCGATCCGGAGACGACGCAGAATGCCCATCCGCCTATTCCACCACCAGGGCGTCGGGGGGCGACCGATAGGCTCGGCACCATGACGGAGCGCAGGCGATGACCGGACAGGCCGGACAGACCGGGCAGGCCCCGGAGGGGTGGCGGCCCAGGGCGTTGCGGGACGGCGAGGAACCGGACCCCCGGTTCACGCTCGCCAACGAGCGCACCTTCCTGGCCTGGATCCGCACCAGCCTCGGGTTGACGGCGGGCGCGGTGGCGATGGAGGCCTTCGCGGGGGACGAGATCCCCGAGATCGTCCGCACGCCGCTGGCCTGCATCCTGCTGGTGCTGGCGGCGGTCCTCGCGATCGTGGCGTTCCGGCGGTGGATCCGGATCGAGGCCTCGATGCGTCACCAGCGGCCGCTGCCCATGCCGCAGGCATCCATCCTGCTGGTGCTGGGGATCTCGATCGGCGCGGTCCTGCTCATCGTGGCGATCCTGGGCGGCACCTTCGCATGAGCACGCCCCGGCAGCGGCGGATCGGGGTGGAACCGCGGGCGGTTCCGCCCGACGCGGGATTGGCCGCCGAGCGCACCAGCCTGTCGTGGGCCCGGACGTGGGCCGTGGTGGGCGTGAACATCATCCTCATCGCCAAGCTGGTGGCGGAGACGTCGGTGTTCTGGGCGTCGGTGTTCTCGTTGCTCACCGTGGTCCCGCTGCTGGCGCTGCTCCGGGTGCAGCGCCACCACGAGCGGCGGGTCGGGCGGTTCGTCCGCGGGGCCGAGGTGCCGCAGACCCGGGCGGCCCACAACGTCGGTCTGGTGGTGTTGGTCGTCGTGATGGCCACCTGCGGCCTGGTCGCCGTGCTGGTCAGCCTGTCGAACTAGCAGCTGAGAGCGCGTGGCCCGGCCCCGCGCGGGTGGTCGCCGGGGCCGGGAGCGGAGGTGTCAGGTGTTCTTGGCCCGCCCGCTGAGGGCGTCGCGGAGGCGGTCGACCATGCCGACGCCGGGTCCCAGGGTCATGTGGAACAGCTCGGAGTGCGGTGAGCCGGGGTGCGGCCGGGTGGGGGCGATCTTCTTGGCGGCCTCGACCTTGCGGCCCAGGTCGACCAGGTCCTCGGCGGAGATGTGCTTCCGCATCTTGGGGAACTGGTCCGCCTCCTCGTCGTCGGCGTGGTGGTCGAGGAGTTCCTTGAACCGCTTCACGGTGGCGATGAACTCGGCGCTCCCGGCGTCCAGGCCCTCGAGCTCCTTCATCACCTCTTCGAGTTCCTGGTGCTCTTCCTTGTCGTGCTCGACCTCGTCGGTGCCGCCCGGGACCTCGCGCTCGTAGACGGGGTAGACGAACAGTTCCTCGGCCACGGAGTGGCGCACGACCTCGGCGATGGCGGAGTCGGCCAGCGAGCGGCGTTCCTCGGCGTCGGCGGTGTTCTCGATCATCTCGAGCAGGCCGACCATCTCGCGGTGGTCGGCGGTGAGGATGTCGACGACGTCCCCGGCGGCTGCGGTGTCGGCCATGAGGCTCTCCTTCGCGGTGTGAGACGGATGGACCTCTCGACCGTAGAGGCGGCCGTGCGCGACGGCCACCGGACCGACGGCCACCGGAGGAGCCGGGGACCTGCTCGGTGGCCGGTTCAGGGGCGCGTGCTCTCCGTCTCGCACATGCCCTGCAGGACGCAGGTGCCGCAGCCGCCGGTCACGCCGCAGTCCGCGGCGGGGTCGCCGGGAGTGGAGCCGGCGGGGGAGCAGGAGGCGGCGCCGTCGGTGGAGGAGCCCGCGTCACCGCAGGTGGAGG
>NZ_JAALDN010000429.1 GCF_014144855.1 Dietzia maris
TTGCAGTGGCCACTTTAGCGGGAACACTCCAGTTTCAGCTCGTCAAAAGCAAAGAAGCGCGACGCGAGGCCGGGGAGCACTACACCTCCGAGACGAACATCCTCAAGACCATCGGGCCGCTGTTCCTCGACGACCTACAGGCCGAGGCCAACCGACTCTGCGATAACAAGTCCACCAGCGTCAAAGCACTACGCGAGTTCCGCGACAGTCTCGCTACCCACGTGTTCGTCGACCCGGCCTGCGGATGCGGGAACTTCCTGGTGGTCGCCTACCGCGACCTGCGACGGATCGAAACCCAGATCATCCGCGAAATCCGCACCCGCGAGGGGCAAACCGGTATGGCACTGGACGCCACGCTGGAAACCAAGGTCACCATCGGTCAGTTCCACGGCATTGAGATCAACTGGTGGCCGGCCAAGATCGCCGAAACCGCCATGTTCCTCGTCGATCACCAAGCCAACCGTGAACTCGCCGCCGCCGTCGGCCAAGCTCCCGAACGCCTACCGATCGCGATTACTGCCCACATTCACCACACCAACGCTCTCCAAATCGACTGGAAGGACCTCCTTCCCGTACCAGCCGGAAACACCTACGTATTCGGTAACCCGCCGTTCCGTGGGGACGGTCGGGAGCAGGACCAGCTGCGCGATCTACAAGCTGCGTGGGGCGAGGACAAGCAGCTCTCTCGCATGGACTTCGTGACTGGGTGGCACGCGAAAACTCTCCAGTTGTACGCCAGCCGGGCCCACGGCGAGTGGGCGTTTGTCACGACGAACTCGATCAGCCAAGGGGACCAGGTTCCGCGCCTATTTGAACCGATCTTCGACGCTGGTTGGCGGATCAAGTTCGCGCACCGCACTTTCGCCTGGGACTCTGAAGCGCCAGGCAAAGCAGCTGTGCACTGTGTCATCGTCGGTTTCACCCGAGACCGTAGTGCCAAGCCTGAGCTCTGGGACTATCCCGATGTGAGGGGCAGGCCCACACCGCGCAGCGTCTCAACGGGAATCAATGCGTACCTAGTGGACGGCCCCAACGTTCTAGTCACGAAGGCTGCTGCACCGATTTCACCGGAGGTCGGCAGGACTGTTTACGGGTCGAAGCCGACCGATGACGGGAATCTGATCGTGGAGGTCGACGAGTATGACGAGGTCATGGCTGACCCCATTGCAGCGAAATACGTGCATCAATTCGTCGGAGCGCGTGAGTTGTTGCGTGGAGAAGACCGCTGGTGTCTGTGGCTCGACGGAATGAACCCGGCCGACGCAAGTCGGTCTCAGATCTTGAAGACGCGTATCGAGCGGGTACGCGACTTCAGATCGGCATCGCGAGCAGCTAGTACTCGTGACTTCGCGCAGTTCCCCCATCTGTTCCGTCAGCGTGCCAAGCAGGATCTTCCCTATGTGTGCATCCCCAGGCACGTTAGTGAAAACCGGCGCTACTTTCCGGTGGCAAAGTTCGGTCTGGAGTGTTCCCGCTAAAGTGGCCACTG
>NZ_JAALDN010000430.1 GCF_014144855.1 Dietzia maris
CCGGGTGTCTCACCTCAGTCTGGCGGATAGGGAAGGGCGGTCGCGTCCTGGCCGACGTAGACGTTGCGGACAGTGGCGGGCTGCCAGCGCACGCCACCTCGTGCGGTCGGCACGTCATCGGCCGTGAGTCCATCGGCCACGGCTTGCCACGTCTTGCCAGCGTCACGCTCGGACACGATGCGGGCGACCACCTCACGGGAAAGCGACGAGGGGCGGCCCAACCGGACACCCTGCGCCCGCTTCACAACAAGCGCGGCCTTGGTCCGCTCACTCACGAGGTTGCGCTCATACTCGGCGGCGCTCGCCATGTTCCCCAGCATGAACCGGCCCGCGGCGGTCCCGGTGTCGATCTGCAAGTCACACATGACCAACCCCCACCCCTCGGCGGCGGCGAGCGTGTCGAGGTCGAGCACGCGAGCGGCGGTACGACCGATGCGAGATAGGTGGGAGGCGACAAGCCTGGACGCCTGCCCGTCAGACACGGCGTCGAGAGCGGCGGACAAACCGGGACGCTCGACCGGGGCGACGGTTCCGGACACGCCCTCATCGGTGAACCACGCGACGACCGTCCACCCCTCGGCGGCGGCGCGGGATTCGATAGCGGTCCGTTGCGCTTCGAGCCCTAGACCAGACACGGCCTGTTCCTCGGTGCTCACGCGGAGATAGCCGATTGCTGCGGTCTCGTCACGGGTGACGTTGCGGCGCCGGGGCTTTCTCGGTGCGGTCACACCACCCATTTAAACCAAACGGTCTAATGGTTTAACGACTGTGGGCAACAAGCGGCCACGGCGCCCTCCAGCGCGAGCCCCTACTCCCTGCCGTCAGCCGAAATGAGGACGTTTCTGCCACGCAGAAGAGTAACCCCTGATAACTTATTGAATGCTCAGCTAAGCCCCGTCGCCATCTTGGAGAAGCTCATGAGGAATCGCGTTATCCGTTCAGTTGTGACTTGCCTCGCGACATTTGCACTGACTACGAGTGGCGCCGCCACCGCCACAGCGTCAGTCGCCGACCCATTCGGAAACGCGCTGGGATCGCTGCAGCTCCCTACAGAAAACGGTGATCAATTGGTTTGGCAAGGACCGATCGAGGGGGACGTAAACCATCACGCTCGACAGGTGGTCCGGCTCGGAAATGGAGTAACCGCCACCATCACTCTTGACGTCCCCTCACGGACCATTTCAGTATCGGCCGACAACGGGGCGTACCTGAAGTTCGACCTAAACTCCCTTCGCGCACATGTAGGCGCAAACCGGGACGGTCAGGCAATCGCACCACTCGCTAATTCCTGTGATGTCGCTACCGGGATTGCGGGCATCGCCCACTCCGCACTATGGGGCGCCGCACTTGGCGGACCTGCAGGCGTTGCGGCCGGAGTTGCCGTTGGCGCGTTCTGGTGGGGGGTATCACAGGGGTGCTGATAAATTTAGTCCAGAAACACTACATACCGGACAGAAGTTGATCCCTTGCTTACATCTCACCTGAGCGAACAGCATCATAAAACGTTACAAAACGCCTCACGGGGCCTGCTCGGAGTGGCTTTATTTTCCGGCGTGGCCCTCTTCGTTAGTGCGCTATTGGGATACTCCAGAGGAGTCGACGGTGCGGTAACATTATTCGCCTTGTCCGTTGGCGGAGCAAGTACCGGAGCACTCGAATACATGTCGAGAAAACGACGGCATACCGGTATGCCTATTTTTCTTCTGATCCTGAACTTCGCCCTCGTGTCGGTGGGCATGTGGTTGCTAACGGGCCTAATCCCAAGATAGCTAAAGCGGCTCTTCGCATCTAAGTGTGGGGTCAGGTC
>NZ_JAALDN010000431.1 GCF_014144855.1 Dietzia maris
CGCGCCGCGGCCCACCGCCGGCCCGCTGCCGGGGCCCACCGCCCGACGCACCCGCGCGAACAGGTCGCTCCCGAAGCCGGTTCCGGCCAGGAATTGTGCACCCATCGCGTTAGTCCTTGCTTCCGGGGAACAGGCCGCCCGTGCCGAGACCGTCCCAGTTGAGGAGGTTGACCCTTCTGGACTTGTCGCCCGGCGACGCGATGGTGTCCGAGGTCTGCCGCTGTTTGAGGGCGTGGAAGCTCTCGACGGCGATCGGCAGGGCCTGGTCACCCGAGCCCTCGCCGAACGGCCCGGACTCGCCCATCATCCCGGGCCCGCCCTCGTAGTCCAGGCTGCACTCGGTGGCCAGTTCCTCCAGCGAGTGGGCCTGTTCCTGGTGGGCGGTGGGGATCACGTAGCGCTCGTCGTAGTGGGCCAGGGCCAGGAGTCGGTACATGTCGTAGACGTCCTCCTCGGTCATCCCGACGGCGTCGCAGATCTCCGCACGGGGTTCGCGGCCGAGGTTGATGTCACGCATGTAGGTGCGCATCGCGGCCAGTCGGTTGAGCACCACCTGGATGGCGTCCACGTCGCCCGCGGTGAACAGCTCCGCGAGGTATTCCATGGGGATGCGCATGGTGTCGATGGCGCCGAAGAGGGTGTCGGCGTCCTCGCCGTCACCGCCGTCCGCGGCGACCCGGTCGACGATGGGCGACAGCGGCGGGACGTACCAGACCATCGGCATGGTGCGGTACTCCGGATGCAGCGGCAGGGCCACCTCGAACCGGGAGATGAGCTGCCAGATCGGCGACCGCTGGGCGCCCTCGACCCAGTCGTCCGGGATGCCGGCCTCGCGGGCCGCGGCGACCACCTCGGGATCGTTCGGGTCGAGGAAACACGAGCGCTGCGCGGCGAGCAGCTTGTGCTCGTCCGGCTCGGAGGCCGCCTCGAGCACCCTGTCGGCGTCGTAGAGGATGAGTCCGATGTACCGCAGGCGTCCCACGCACGTCTCCGAGCACACGGTGGGGATGCCCACCTCGACGCGGGGGAAGCAGAACGTACATTTCTCGGCCTTGCCCGTGCGGTGGTTGAAGTACACCTTCTTGTACGGGCAGCCGGTCACGCACTGGCGCCAGCCGCGGCAGCGGTCCTGGTCCACCAGGACGATGCCGTCCTCGACCCGCTTGTACATCGCGCCCGACGGGCACGAGGACACGCACGACGGGTTGAGGCAGTGCTCGCAGATGCGCGGCAGGTAGAACATGAAGGTCTCGGAGAACTCCGCCTTGATCTCCTCGCTCACCTTGGCCAGGATCGGGTCGTCCTTCAGGTGGGTGGGGGAACCGCCCAGGTCGTCGTCCCAGTTGGCGGACCACGAGATCTTCATCGGCTTGCCGCTGATGAGCGAGTACGGCCGGGCTACCGGCGTGTGCTCCTGCAGGGGCGAGGACACGAGCGTGTCGTAGTCGTACGTCCACGGCTCGTAGTAGTCGTCGATCGACGGCATTGTGGGGCTGGAGAAGATCTGGAGCAGCTTCTTCATCCGCCCGCCGGCCTTGAGCCTGAGCTGGCCGTTCTTGCCGAGTTCCCAGCCGCCCTTCCACCGCTCCTGGTCCTCGTACGTCCGGGGATACCCCTGCCCGGGTCGGGTCTCGACGTTGTTCCACCACATGTACTCGGTGCCGGACCGGTTGGTCCACGCCTGCTTGCAGGTCACCGAGCAGGTGTGGCAGCCGATGCACTTGTCCAGGTTCATCACCATGGACATCTGGGCCATGACGCGCATCAGTACTGCACCTCCTGGGAGCGACGGCGGATGACCGTCACCTCGTCACGTTGGTTTCCGGTGGGGCCGATGTAGTTGAACGCGTAACTGAAGTGCGCGTACCCGCCGATGAGATGGCTCGGTTTGATGAGGATGCGGGTTGCCGAGTTGTGGATACCGCCGCGCTTGCCCGACGCCTCCGCGATCGGCACGTCGACCACGCGGTCCTGCGCGTGGTGCATGTAGACCGTTCCGGCCGGCATGCGGTGGGAGACGATGGCGCGGGCGACGACGACGCCGTTGCGGTTGACCGCCTCGATCCAGTCGTTGTCCACGACGCCGATGAGCTCGGCGTCCTCCTTGCTGATCCAGATGGTCGGCCCGCCGCGGGACAGGCTGAGCATGAGGAGGTTGTCCTGGTACTCCGAGTGGATCGACCACTTGTTGTGCGGGGTGAGGTAGCGGACGGTCAGCGCCGCGCCGCCGGACCCGTCATCCGAGCCGAGGACGGGCTCGCCGTAGAGCTGGTGCATGTTGAGCGGCGGCCGGTACACCGGCAGTTGCTCGCCCATCTCGGCCATCCAGTCGTGGTCCATGAAGAACTGCATCCGCCCGGTGAGCGTGTGCCACGGCTTGAGCCGCTCGACGTTGATGACGAACGCGCTGTACCGCCGGCCGCCGTGCTCGGACCCCGACCACTCGGGGGACGTGATGACCGGCTGGGGCCGGGACTGGGTGTCCGCGAAGGTGATGCGCTTGCCCTCCTCGCCCCGCGACAGGTCCGCCAGCTCGCGGCCGGTCCGGGCCTCGAGCTGCTCGAACCCCTGCGTCGCCAGCCGTCCGTTGGTCGTCCCGGACAGGGTGAGGATCGCCTCGCACATCCGGATGTCGGTGTCGAGCCGCGGTCGACCCTTCCCGACGCCCTTGCGGGTCTCGCCGTTTGACTTGAGCAGGACCCCGATCTCCTTGTCGGGTTTGAGCATGAGTCCCTTGACGGGCATGCCGACCTCCTCCGCGAGCGGGCCGAGCGACCCGAACTTCTCCCCGAGCAGGCGGTAGTCGCGCTCGACCGCGGTGATCTTGGGGAAGTTCTTCCCCGGGACGGGCTCACACGAGCCGTCCTTCCAGTCCGAGACCGTGCCGCCCGGGTTGGCGAGCGCGTCCGGGGTGTCGTGCCCCAGCGGCGTCGCCACCACATCGGTCCGGATGTCGAGGTGACCGTGGCTGAGCTCGGAGACCTTCTCGGCTAGGAGGCGGAACGTCTCGAAGTCCGTCTTGGTCTCCCACGGCGGGTTGATGGCGGCGTTGAACGAGTGCACGAAGGGGTGCATGTCCGTCGACGACAGGTCGTGCTTCTCGTACCAGGTGGCCGCGGGGAACACCAGGTCGGAGAACAGGGTCGTGGACGTCATCCGGAAGTCGAGCGTGGTGAGCAGGTCCAACTTGCCGTCCTCGGCGTCCTCCCGCCACACCATGTCCCGCCCGCGGTGGCCCTCGGGGGCCTGGTCGGCGCGCAGTGACGAGTCGGTGCCCAGCAGGTGCTGGAGGAAGTACTCGTCCCCCTTGGCCGACGACCCGAGCAGGTTGGAGCGCCACACGGTGAGCACTTTGGGCGCGTTGCCGGGGCCGTCCGGGTCCTCGGCGGCGAACCGCAGTGACCCGTCCTTGATCCGGCCCACCACGTGATCGGCCGCCGGCACCCCGGCGTCGGAGGCCTCCGCGCCCAGGTCCAGCGGGTTGGCGTCGAAGGTCGGGTAGGACGGCATCCAGCCCAGCCGGGCCGACATCGCGACGAGGTCCGGGGTGCTCAGGCCGGCGAAGCGATTCTCGCCGGTGGCGGCGGTCAGGACGTCGGCCCCGTAGGAGTCGTACTTCCACTGCCCGGTGTGCAGGTAGAAGAAGGCGGTGGCGATCATCTGCCGGGGCGGGCGTGACCAGTCCAGGCCCATTCCCACCTGCTGGAACCCGGTCAGCGGCCGGACCTTCTCCTGCCCGACGTAGTGGGCCCAGCCGCCACCGTTGACACCCTGCGTCCCGGTGAGGATGGTCAGCGCCAGGAAGGCCCGGTAGATGACGTCGGAGTGGAACCAGTGATTGGTGCCGGCGCCCATGAGGATCATGGACCGGCCGCCGGACTCGAGGGCGTTGCGGGCGAACTCGCGACCGATCCGCTCGGCCTGGGCGGCCGGCACGCCGGTGTGCTGCTCCTGCCACGCCGGGGTGTAGGGCTCGAGGTCGTCGTAACCGCTCGGCCAGCTGCCCGGCAGGCCCTGGCGGGCCACGCCGAACTGCGCCATCATCAGGTCCAGGACGGTGGTGACGCGCAGGTCCTCGCCGTCGTCACCCCTCACCGTCCGGTAGGGCACGCCGCGGGTGATGGTCCCGGCGTCGCCACGCACGGTGTCGAAGCGGGGCAGGACGACCTCGGCGGTGCCCTCCAGGGTGTCGAGCAGACTCAACGCGGGGTCGATGTCACCCAGGTCGAGGTTCCAGTTCCCGGCACCCTGCTCGCCGAACCGGTCGCCCAGGGTGCCGTTCGGGACCACCGGGCGCCCGGTCACGGCGTCCATGAGGACGGTCTTGTTCGCGGCGTTCTCCCCGGGGGCCGCCTCGAGCACGCCGTCGGCGAGCATGTCCGCTGTGACGAACTTGTGCGGGACCACCGACCCGTCCCCGCGCGTGCGCAGGGTGATGAGGAACGGCAGATCCGTGTACTTCTTGGCGTACGACTCGAACTCCGGCGTGGACCGGCGGGCGTAGAACTCGGTGAGCACGACGTGCACCATCGCCATGGCGAGGGCGCCGTCGGTGCCGGGGTGCGGGTGCAGCCACTCGTCGGCGAACTTGGTGTTGTCCGCGTAGTCGGGGGAGACCACCACCACCTTCTGGCCCCGGTAGCGGGCCTCGGTCATGAAGTGGGCGTCCGGGGTGCGCGTGACGGGGACGTTGGAGCCCCACATGATGAGGTAGGACGAGTTGAACCAGTCCGCGGACTCTGGGACGTCGGTCTGGTCGCCGAACACCTGGGGCGAGGCCACGGGCAGGTCCGCGTACCAGTCGTAGAACGACAGCATGGATCCGCCGAACAACTCGATGAAGCGGGAGCCGGCGCCGAACGAGGCCATGGACATCGCCGGGATGGGCGAGAACCCGGCGACCCGGTCCGGGCCGGAGGTCTTGGCCGTGTAGACGTGGGCGGCGGCGGCGATCTCCATCGCGTCCTCCCACCGGCAGCGCACCAGTCCGCCGTGGCCGCGGGCCCGCTTGTAGTAGGCGGTCTTCTCGTGGTCCTCGACGATCGAGGCCCACGCGTCCACCGGGTCGGAGTGCTCCGCGCGGGCCGCGCGCCACAGCTCCATCAACCGGCCACGGATGTAGGGGTAGCGCACGCGGGTGGGGGAGTAGGTGTACCAGGAGAAGGCGGCGCCGCGCGGGCAGCCGCGGGGCTCGTAGCCGGGCATGTCGTCGCCGATGTCCGGGTAGTCGGTCTGCTGCGACTCCCAGGTGATGATCCCCTCCTTGACGTACACCTTCCACGAGCACGAGCCCGTGCAGTTGACGCCGTGCGTGGAGCGGACCACCTTGTCGTGACTCCAGCGGTCGCGGTAGAACACGTCCGACTCCCGCCCGCCGGAGTGCGTGACGGTCCGCAGGTCGTCGGAGGCCTCCCCCCGGCGGAAGAACCGGCCGGCCCGCAGCAGGGCATCGGAGGCGGGGCCGTCCATCCGACCGGACCCGGTGCCGCGGCCCTCCGGCGTCGGCGAGGCGGGGCGGGGGGAGTCGATGCTGGTCATGCCGGGGTCCTTTCCGTGGCGGCGGGCTCACTGCGACGGGTACGGAGGAACCACAGCCAGGTGAGGGCGGCGGTGGCGATCGAGAGGACGAAGAGCAGGAGCAGCCCGACGCGGTAGTTGCCGTGGGCGGTCCAGAAGTAGCCGAGCAGCAGCGGGGGGACGAAGCCGCCGAGGCCGCCGACGGCACCGACGATGCCGGTGACCGACCCGACCGCGGTGGGCTCGACCAGTTCGGCCACCAGGGCGAACACGGCGCCGGAGGCGGTGCCCAGCGACGCGGCCATGAACAGGAAGACCGCCGTCCCGACGGGGTAGAAGGTGCCGGCATCCGCGCTGACGAGCGGCATGCGCTCCGTCGCGGCGGCGGCCATCAACCCGGTGACGGTGTAGCTCACGATGAGCACCCAGGCGCCGGGGAGCCTGTCGGCCAGCGCGCCGCCGAGGGGTCGGCAGGCCACCGCGATCACCACGAACACGGCGGTCCGCAGGGCCGCGTCCTCCGTCTCCAACTCGTAGAAGTTGTGTAGGTACGTGGGCAGATAGACGGAGAACGCCACGAACCCGCCGAAGCCCATCGCGTAGAGCCAGGCCAGTTTGAGGGTGACGGGACGGGCGAGGGTCCTGGCCGCCTTGACCACCCAGTTTCCCTGGGCGGGCGTCCAGGTCGGCGAGTTCTTCAGGAGCATCCGGGCGACGACCGCGTACACGGCCAGCAGGATCGCGACCAGGACGAACGGCGCCTGGTCGCCGAACGCCTCGCGGAGCCGCAGGGTCGTGAACGCGGCGATGGCCGTGCCGCCCATGCCGGCGCCGAAGATGCCGATCGCCGTGCCGCGCCGGTTCGGCGGGAACCAGGAGTTGACGGTGGGGACGCCGACGGCGAACGAGGTGCCGCCGATGCCCAGGAAGAATCCGCCGATGAGCAGAGCGGTCAGGCTGTTGTCGACGAAACCGACGAACAGGGTGGGGAGGATCGTCAGCGCGGCGATCAGCGGGAACATCGTGCGGCCGCCGAGGCGGTCGGTGAGCGCGCCGACGGGGATCCGGCCGAGTGACCCGACCACGACCGGCAACGCCACGACGAGCGATTGTTGGAACGACGTCAGTCCCAACTGGTCCTTGTATGTCGCGCCCAGCGGTCCCATCAGGGCCCACGCCCAAAAGGTGAGAAGGAATCCCGAGAAGCACAGGGCCAGTGCGAGGTTCGCTTTCCCCGGGTCGGGGACGACAGGGGGCCCCGCATCGCGGGTCGCGGAATCTGGTGCTGAGGACACCATGGGTCCTTTCGCGTCGGCTCTCGCTGCGTCGGATCTGTGGTTTGTCTCGCTGCGCCGGGCCAGTTCGAGGGGGAACCGCCCGGACCCCAAGTGTCTGCCAGATCGCGGCGAGCGTCCGCGAGTTCGTCCACACGCCCACGAGTTGTTATAGGTCAAATACACTCCGCGACGCGCCTTTCGGGGCTGCGCGTGGGCCCGGACGGAGGCCATCCGGGCCCACGCCGGCGGGACTACACCAGCCAGTCGTTCGGGGCGAACAACTCCGCGTGGAGCCGCTCGGCGGGCACGCCGGCCTCGAGGAACTGCGGGCGCAGTGACTGGAGGAAGCCGGTCGACCCGCAGAGGAAGACGTGCGCCCCCTCGGGGAGTTCGACCGTCGCCAGGTCCATGAATCCCGGGTGGACCGCGCCCGGGCCGGCGACGGTGTCCGCCCCCTGCTCGTACCAGGTGTGGACCTCGGCGTCGGCGAGCAGCGAGGACTCGCCCGCGACCTCCTCGGCGAGGACGTGGTCGGCCGGCGATCGGTCGGCGTGCAGGACGAGCACGCGACGGGTGTCCTCCGTCGCCGACAGGTGGGCGACCATCCCGAGCATCGGGGTGATGCCGATCCCGGCCGAGCAGAGGACCACGGGCGCGGCGTCCTGGTCGCGGCCGATCCCGGCGGCGTCCAGGACGAGGTCGCCGAACGGGAGGGTGACTTGGATCGTGGTGCCGACCTCGGCGTGGGCGTGCAGCCAGCCCGAGACCTCGCCGGCGGGGCAGCCGAGCCCGCCCCGGACCTCGGCGTCGACCCGGCGGACACCGATGCGCCACGTGCCCTCGCCCGGTGCCGTCGACAGGGAGTACTGACGCAGCTGGCGCGCGCCGTCGGGGAGGACCACGCCGACGGAGGTGTACTGGCCCGGGCGGAAGTCGGGCAGCGGCTCGCCGTCCGGACCACCGAGGGTGATCACGGTGACCGAGTCCGTCACGTCCTCCCGGGAGATCACGGTGGCGGTGCGGAAGACGTCCCCCGGTTCCACCTGCGCCTCGGCGTAGAGGGCCTTCTCGAAGTCCACCAGGACGGCGGCCATGATCCAGTAGACCTCGTCCCACGCCGCCGCGACCTCCGGGGTGATCGCCTCGCCCAGGACCTCCACGATCGCGCCGAAGAGGTAGTCGTGGACCACCTGGTATTGGTCGGGGGTGATGCCGAGGCTCGCGTGCTTGTGCCCGATCCGGGAGAGCATGTCGACCGGGCTGCGGCCGTCCACCAGCAGGGAGGCGAACGTCGCGATCGACGCCGCGAGCGCGCGCTGCTGGGCGCCCAGCTTCTGGTTGCCGCGGTTGAAGGTGTCGCGGAGGAGTTCGGGATTGTCGGCGAACATCGTCCGGTAGAAGACGGGCGTGATCTCGTCGATGTGGGCGCCGATGACCGGCAGGGTCGCGCGGATGACGGTGGCGTGCTCCTCGGACAGCTCGCGGGGGTGCGCGAGGATCGACTCCAGGGTGGTGAGCGACGTGGTCATGGGGGATCTCCTTCTCGGGGCGTGACGGGGTGGCCCGGGCACCGTGGGGGCCGGACTGCGGGGTGGGGGTGATGTGGGGTGGGGGG
>NZ_JAALDN010000432.1 GCF_014144855.1 Dietzia maris
ATCGGAGGCCTCGTCGGGGTGGTCGACCATCGCGGGCGCCGCCCCGGCGGCGAGCAGCACGTCCGCGGTGATCTGCCGGACCACCGAGTTGGTCAGGCAGTGCACGAGCGGGCCGGTCTCGCGCATGACGGTCACGAGGCGGGCGAGGTCGACGGGACGGCCGGCGGGGCTGTCGGGGCTGTCGGTGGGGCGGTCAGCGGGGCGGTCAGCAGCGGGGGACATGCCCCCCAGTCTGCCGCCCCCGCCCGGGCGCCAACAGGAATAGCCTGCCGGGGGCCCGGGTTGCACGGGGCATGACCTCCCCCGAGACCAGCTCCCCCCAGTCCAGTGCCGCCCTGCCTCTGTCCGTCATCGACTTCGCGACCGTCCGCCCCGGCCAGAGCATCGGGGAGGGACTGCAGGATTCGGTGGCGCTGGCGCAGAAGGCGGAGGAACTGGGCTACGAGCGGGTCTGGTACTCCGAGCACCACAACATGCCGTCCATCGCCTCCTCGGCGCCGGCGGTACTCATGGCGCACATCGCCTCGCAAACCGAGCGGATCCGGCTCGGCTCCGGCGGCGTGATGCTGCCCAACCACTCGCCGATCGTGATCGCCGAGCAGTTCGGCACCCTCGCCGAGCTACACCCCGGACGCATCGACCTCGGCCTGGGGCGCGCCCCCGGCACCGACCCGCAGACCCTGCGTGCGCTGCGCCGCGAACCGTCGGCGGCGGAGAACTTCCCCGACGACGTCCGCGAACTGCAGGCGTTCCTCGGCGACTCGCCCTCCGACTTCGCCCGCACGCGCGGGATCGCGGCCATCCCCGGGCGGGGCACCAAGGTGCCGCTGTACATCCTCGGTTCGTCCCTGTTCGGCGCGCAGCTCGCCGCCGCCTACGGGCTGCCGTACGCGTTCGCCTCGCACTTCGCGCCCGACGCCCTCGAACAGGCCTCGCAGGTTTACCGCGAGCGCTTCCAGCCCAGTGAGCAGCTGTCCGAGCCGTACATGATCGCTGCCGTCAACGTGGTGGCCGACGACGACACCGAGCGCGCCGAACGCGAACTGCACTGGTACCGCCGCCAGCGGGTCAAGCTCATGGCCGGCCGCGGACGCGAGTTCTCCGACGAGGAACTCGACATGATCATGGAGTCCGCCGGCGGTCGCCAGATCCTGCACATGATCCACTACACGGCGGTCGGCGACGGGCCGGCGGTGCGCGAGTACCTCACCGACTTCGCGCGCACGGCGGGGGCCGACGAACTCATGATCGCGCCGGTGGGATCGACGGTCGAGCGGATCCACGGCTCCCTGGAAGTGTTGCGCCGCGCCTGGAGTGACTGACGCTGGTCGGATCGGGTGCCCTTGATCACGAAAGCAGGGCGGCCGGACCCGCAGCCGTAGCCGCGGGCACCCGAACCGGCCTATCCTGAACTCATGGCGATCTCCGATGTCGGCGAATACGCCCACCTCAGCTCCGATCAGATAGAGGAGCTCGGGCGGGAGCTCGACGCTGTCCGCGCCGAGGTCATCGCCTCCCGCGGTGAGCGCGACTACCGCTACATCCACAGCATCATCAAACTCCAGCGAGGCCTGGAGTTCGGTGCCCGCGCGCTGCTGTACCTCGGCGCCCGCAACCGCACCGTGTGGGCCCTCGGGACCGGCACACTCGCCGTGGCCAAGATCCTCGAGAACATGGAACTCGGCCACAACATCATGCACGGCCAGTGGGACTGGATGAACGATCCGGAGATCCACTCGACCAACTGGGAGTGGGACCTCGTCGGCAGCTCCGCCGACTGGAAGCACACCCACAACTACCTGCATCACAAGTACACCAACATCGTCGGCATCGATGACGACGTCGGGTTCGGTGTCCTGCGCGTGACCCGGGACATCCCCTGGGAGCCCCGGTTCGCCGGGAACATCCTCGTCAACGCCGTCCTCATGCTCGGCTTCGAGTGGGGCATCGGCCTGCAGGCGGTCGACACGGCCGACGCGTTCGACCGCGACGCGTCCCCGGCCGACCGCCGCCGGGCCCGCGCGTTCCTGCGCAAGGCCGGCCAGCAGATCCTCAAGGACTACATCCTGTTCCCGGTGCTCGCCGGACCGAGCGGCCGCCAGGCCCTCACCGCCACGATCACGGCCAACATCATCCGCAATATCTGGACCAACGCCGTGATCTTCTGCGGGCACTTCCCCGACGGCGCCGAGAAGTTCACCCTGTCGGACATCGAGACCGAGACGCAGGCGGAGTGGTACCTGCGGCAGATGCTCGGCAGCGCCAACCTCGACGGCGGCCCGGCGATGAACCTCATGTCCGGCAACCTGTCGTTCCAGATCGAGCACCACATGTTCCCGGACCTGCCGTCCAACCGGTACTCGGAGATCTCGCTCAAGGTCCGCGAACTGTGCGAGCGATACGACCTGCCGTACGTCAGCGGGCCGCTGTGGAAGCAGTACCTGCAGTCGTGGCGCACCATCGCGCGGCTGTCCCTGCCGGACCGCTACCTGCGCCGCACCGCCGACAACGCCCCGGAGACCCGCAGCGAGAAAATGTTCGCCCTCGGGCCGCGCATGCCCGGCCTGGCCACTGCGCTGGCCGGGGTCCGGAAGGGACGCGCCCACCAGAGCCGCTGACCCCCGGTGACAGAATGACCGCATGTCGCTGACGAACATGTTGGAGGCCGCTGCGCGCGGCGGGACCGTCGAGGTCGAGCAGGGTTGGACGCAGGGCAGGGCGATCTTCGGGGGCCTGACCGGCGCCCTGCTGCTCGCCGCGATGAAGGGGTGCCTGCGCAGCCGGGACACCGGAGACGGCTCGGCCCCCGTCGTCCACCCACTGAGGTCAATCACCGTGTCGTTCATCGGCCCCGCGACGACCGGCCCCGTCGAGGTCGACGCCGAGATCCTGCGCGTGGGCTCCAACGTCGTCCAGTGCCAGGCGACCGTTCGGCAGGAGGGCGCGATCGTCGCGACCGCGCTGGCCGCGTTCGGCAAGCACCGGCAGTCGTCGATCTCGGTCGCGCCCGCCCATCCGATGCCGGCGCTGGGCGATCCGACGGCGATCGAGGCGTTCCCCTACATCGAGAAGCTGACGCCGGAGTTCTACCAGTTTGTCGAGCTGCGGCAGGTCGGCGGCCAGTTGCCGTTCTCCGGTTCCGAGACGGCCGACCTGTCCGGGTGGGCGTCGCTGCGCGAGACTCCGGAGCGGTTCGAGGAGGAGCACCTGGTGGTGTTGGCCGACGCGTGGCCGCCGGCTCCCATCCAGATGCTCGACGGGTTCGCGCCCGGCAGCAGCCTGACGTGGACGCTGGAGCTGATCGCCGAGGTGGGCCCGGAGGCGTTCCCGGCCGACTCTATGCTCGGATACGCCGCCGCCACCGATACCGCCCGTGACGGCTACGCGCACACCCACGCGATGCTGTGGCGGCCGGACGGCGAGCTGGTGGCGATCAGCCGGCAGACCATCACAGTCTTCGGCTGACCGGCGCCCCAACGCAAAATCCGCTATTCGAAATCCGGATCGGCTAGTCCGATTGGAGTAGCCGATCCGGATTCCGAGTAGCGGATTTCCGGGAGGGGAGGGGAGGGGAGGGGAGGGCGGCTCCCCTCAGGTCAGCCGGCGGTGCGGGTGGAGCGGCGACGCTGGTCGCTGCGGGGCCGCCCGGCCGCCTGGCCCACCGACTGGCGGGCGCCGGAGCCCTGGGT
>NZ_JAALDN010000433.1 GCF_014144855.1 Dietzia maris
CGCAGATCGACCGGATGATCGAGATCAAGATCAGCTACGACCCCGACCCGGCCGCCGCGTTGGAGAACTGCCGCTTCTGGGCCCCGCTGTCGTTGACACCGGAGCAGAAGCACTCGGTGGACTCCCCGCGCGAGATGGAGCGCCTCGCGGATGAGTTGCCGATCGAGCAGGTCGCCAAGCGGTGGATCGTCGCCTCGGACCCCGACGAGGCCGTCGAGCAGGTCAAAAAATACGTCGACGCGGGCCTGAACCACCTGGTCTTCCACGCCCCCGGCCACGATCAGAAACGCTTCCTCGACCTCTTCAATTCCGACCTCGAACCGCGACTGCGAGCCCTTGCATGAGTAACGAGAACAACCTCCCCGGCCCGGACACGGCCGATCTCTCCGGCCTCGAGGGCATCCTCGGCCACAAGGAATCGGTCCGCGTCCTGCGCTATCCGCACGAGACCGAGCCGGATGAGGAGGGTCAGACAACGGAGTGGCATTGCGACATCGTCGTCGTCGACGACGTTCCCGCGCCCGGCTTCTCCACCTACGCCACCGTGGGCGCCCGCGAGCTCCCCACCAACGTCACCACGCCCGAGGGGCGCCAGATCCGCTCCGAGTTCGTCACCGTCGGCCGCACCGGCCACCGCGCCATGGCCGACGTCCTGGACGCGTGCGCGCTCGCGGTGGCCACCGGTTCCATCCACGTGGCGCCCGGCGCGGTGATCCCCAACGCGGTCGGCCTGGTCGATCCCGGCCGTACGTGCGAGCACCTGGTCCTCACGCCGCCGTTCCTGTGGCCGGACCTGCAGGTGGTCGACGAGACCGGCGGCCCCGACGGCACCGGCCCCCTGCTCACGCGCCTGCAGGCCGTGCCGATCACCACCGCGGAGATGTCCGCCATCGGACGTGACGGCGCCGACGCCCTGTTCGAGCGGCTCGACACCGCCGACGCCGACGTCACCAACCCGGACCGCCCGAGCGTGGTGTGAGTGAGGCTGGTGTGAGTGGGGCCCGTGTGAGCGCGCCTGCGCCCCGGACGTCCCGCGGTGTCACGCACGTACTCACCACCGCGGCCGGGCTGATGCTCGTCGAGGCCACCCCCGACGGCATCGCGCGCCTCGTCCAGGTGGACGCGGACCAGCTCGACGCAGACCAGCTCGACCACAGGGATGCCGCCGCGACCTGGTTCAACGTGAAACATCACGACGACGACGAGGGCCGCGATCCCGAGCCCGGCGCCGCGGCGGAGCACCTCGCCCGCCTGGCGGAACAGGTGGAGGACTACCTGGCCGGGAGGCTCCGCGGGTTCGACGTCCCGCTGGACTGGGCGGCGGCCGGGGTCCACGATGAATTCTCACGTGAGGTCTACCGCGAGATCCAGCACATCCCCTACGGCGAGACCTCCAGCTACGGCCAGGTCAGTATCGACGCCGGCCGGCCACGCAACGCCCGTCGCGTCGGCCGGCTGTGCACGCTGGTGCCGGTGCCGTTCGTCATCCCCGTCCACCGGGTGATCCGCGCCGACGGCGGTATGGGCAACTGCCCCGAGTACCGGCTGCGGCTGCTCGAGCACGAGCGACGCAACATCGCCGCCGAGCGTGCCGGGAAGCCGGGCCCGCTCCCGTTCCGGTAGGCATCGCCGCCGTTCGTCCGGGCATGGCCGGATCGGTGGGACGGCGGCCACACCGTGGTTAGGGTGGCGGTCAGCGTCGGGGGCCGAGGGGTCCGCCGGTGCGGACCGCCTGCCGTCGACCACAACCCACGGGGGAAGCCATGACAGCCGGAACCGTCGCCACCACTGCCCGCGCCGAGAGCGTGGTCGAGAAGTTCCAGCAGGTCCGGGGGCTCACCGACCTGCTCGCGTCCCGGCTCAGCCCGGAGGACCAGATCCCCCAGTCGATGACCGCGGCCAGCCCCGCAGCGTGGCACCGGGCGCACACCACGTGGTTCTTCGAGGAGTTCGTGCTGGGTCGGCTGCCGGGCTACACCTCGCCGGAGCCGGTGTTCCGCTTCCTGTTCAACTCGTACTACGAGGCGGTCGGCCCACGGCAGCCGCGGCCGCAGCGCGGGCTCATCACCCGCCCGTCGGTGGCGGAGATCGGGGACTTCCGCGCCCGCATCGACGAGGCCGTCGTCGACGCCCTCGAGGCGGGCCGGGTCGACGAGCGTGGCCTCGAACTGCTGGAGCTGGGCTGCCATCACGAGCAGCAGCACCAGGAGTTGCTGCTCATGGACATCAAGCACCTCTTCTCGCACAACCCGACCGACCCGGTCTACGTCCACAGGGCGGCGGACCCGGCAGGAGCGGCGCCGGGGGAGACCGAGTGGCTCGCCGTCGCCGAGGGGGTCGCGCAGGTCGGCGCCCCGGCTCCCGGCGACTCCGACGTCGGGGACGGCTCG
>NZ_JAALDN010000434.1 GCF_014144855.1 Dietzia maris
CCCCCGACGTCGCGCCGCGGGGAGCCGGAGCCCCCGGCCGAGACGGGCCCCTGCGTCGATCCCGACCCCGCCGTCATCGCGACCTGCCTCGAGCCGGCCGTCGCGGTGGCCGGGCTCGGTGAGCGAGCGCTGGTCGCCGAGTCCACGGGCGGGGTGAAGATCGTCTCCGCCGATGCCGACCCCGAGCAGTTCGGCAGGGTGGATCCCCGGTCCGGCCGGGTGGCCGCGGTCGCGCCGTCCCCGGATTTCGCCCAGGACCGGTTGGTGTATCTCCTCGTCGTCGGCGACGGACCCACCCGGGTCGAACGACTGGCGCGCGGCGACGCCCCCCGCACGATCGCGGAGCTCGCACCCGCGGACAGCGGTGGCCTCGCGTTCGTCGACGACATCCTGACCGTCGGCGCCGGCTCCGAGGTCGTCCGGTTCCCGACGTTCACCGGGATCGGTCGCGCGGAGGACCCCCAGGTGATCGGACGCGACCTCGGGCGCATCCAGGCGTTGTGTCCTCTCGGCGAGGATCTCTTCCTCTCCACGGTCACCGACCGCGGTGCGGCGATCCGGACACCCGATCGCACGGTGTGGACGTGGCCGGACCAGCGTTCCGCCGGTGGGTGCGCCGCATCCGAGGGCACGCTCGCCATCGCCCTCCCGGACGCCGAGCGGGTCGACACCCTCCAGACCGCCGGCGGCGCGGCTCGCGGTCAACCCGAGGCGCTGGCCGAGGGCCGGTACGGGCGACTGACCGGGTTGTCCGTCGTCGGCGAGGGCGTCCTGCTGGCGGGCACCACCAACAAGGATGGTGCATCACCGGTGCCCACCGATGACCGGGCCGTGATCCTCCCCCAGTCCGGTGGTGGCGGCGACGCCCGTACGTAGCCGCGGTTCGACGCCACGCGCGAGCGCGCGCGTGTGGCGTACGGTCGGTCCCCGTGGTCGAGCCACGCACAGCTCACCGCGCGGACAGCGCATCGCCTAGTTGCAGGCGGCGATCACCAGTTCCTTCACCCGGGCCGGGTCGGCCTGACCGCGCGTCGCCTTCATGACGGCACCGACGATCGCGCCGGCGGCCTGGACCTTGCCCGAACGGATCTTCTCCGCGATGTCGGGCTGCGCGGCCAGGGCGTCGTCGACGGCCTTCTGCAGCGCCGAGTCGTCGCGCACCACCTCGAGGCCCTTGTCGGCGACGATCTGGTCCGGCTCGCCCTCGCCGTCGAGGACGGCGTCGACGACCTGGCGGCCGAGCTTGTTGGTGAGCTTGCCGTCGGCGACCAACTCGATCACGCGCGCCAGCTGCACCGGCGAGATCTCGAGTTCGGTGAGCGCGACGCCGCGCTTGTTGGACTGCTGCGTCAGGTACGACACCCACCACGAGCGGGCCTCGGCGGCCGGAGCGCCCGCGTCGACCGTGGCGAGGATCAGGTCGAGGGCCCCGGCGTTGACGAGGTCCCGCATCTCCTCGTCCGAGACCCCCCAGTCCGCCTGGACCCGGGCGCGGCGAACCCACGGCAGCTCCGGCAGCGTCGCGCGGATCTCCTCGATGAGCTCCTCGGTCGGCTCGACGGGCGCGAGATCCGGCTCGGGAAAGTAGCGGTAGTCCTCCGCCGACTCCTTCGGCCGGCCGGAGGTGGTGGTGCCGTCCGACTCGTGGAAGTGCCGGGTCTCGAGCACGACCTCGTCACCCGCGGTGAGCACGTCCGCCTGGCGGCACATCTCGTGGCGCACCGCGATCTCGACGCTGCGGAGGGAGTTGACGTTCTTGGTCTCGGTGCGGGTGCCGAACTCGGTGGCGCCCTTCGGCATCAACGAGACGTTCGCATCACAGCGCATCGAGCCCTGGTCCATCCGGACGTCGGACACGTCGAGGCTCCGGAGCAGATCACGGAGCGTCGTGACGTAGGCGCGCGCGATCTCGGGTGCCCGCTCCCCCGCACCGACGATCGGCTTGGAGACGATCTCGATGAGCGGCACGCCCGCGCGGTTGAAGTCGAGCAGCGAGTGGGTGGCGCCGTGGATGCGACCGGTGGCGGACCCGACGTGGGTGGACTTGCCGGTGTCCTCCTCCATGTGCGCGCGCTCGACCTCCACGCGCCACGTGCTGCCGTCCTCGAGCTGCACGTCGAGGAAGCCGTCATGGGCGATCGGCTCGTCGTACTGCGAGATCTGGTAGTTCTTCGGCTGGTCCGGGTAGAAATAGTTCTTCCGGGCGAACCGACTGTACGGCGCGATAGAGCAATTCAGCGCCAGACCGATCTTGATGGCCCACTCCACCGCCTGGCGGTTGGCCACCGGCAACGCGCCCGGCAGGCCGATGCACACCGGACACACCTGGGTGTTGGGATCCGCCCCGAACGCGGTGGGACACCCGCAGAACATCTTGGTGTTGGTGTGCAGCTCTACGTGCACCTCCATGCCCATGACGGGATCGAAACGTGACACGACCTCGGTGAACTCCATGCGGAACAATCTAGCCGAAGAGGCAGGCGGCCTCGCGGTAGCGGTCCTCCGGGACGGTCTTGAGCACCGCGACCGCGTCCTCTACCGGCACCATCTCGATCGACTCCCCACGGAGCGCGACGATCTGTCCGAAATCCCCCCGGTGCGCGGCGTGCGCCGCGTGTACCCCGAAACGGGTCGCGAGCACGCGGTCGTACGCGGTCGGCGTACCGCCGCGCTGGATGTGGCCCAACACGGTCGTCCGGACGTCGCGGTTCATGCGCTCGGCGATCGCGGACGCCATCTGGTCGGCCACCCCGGTGAACACCTCGTGGCCGAACTGGTCGGTGCCGCCCCGGCGCAGCGTCATGCCGGAACCCTCGACCGGCGTCGCGCCCTCGGCCACCACGCAGATCCCGTACGCCTCCCCCATCTGGAACCGGCGCTTCATCACCTTGCATACGTAGTCGATATCGAACGGGACCTCGGGGATCACGATCATGTGCGCACCGGACGCCAGGCCCGCGTGCAGTGCGATCCACCCGGCGTGCCTGCCCATCACCTCGACGAGCATGACCCGCTCGTGCGACTCCGCCGTCGTGTGCAGCCGGTCGATGGCATCGGAGGCGATCGAGACGGCGGTGTCGAATCCGAAGGTGTAGTCGGTGCCTCCGACGTCGTTGTCGATGGTCTTGGGCACACCCACCACGGGGATGCAGTTCTCGGTCAACCAGCGGGCCGCCTTGAGCGTGCCGTCGCCACCGATCGCGACGAGCGCGTCGATCGCGTGGCGCTCGAGGGTCTGGCGGATCACCGGCAGACTCGCCGTCAGGACGTCGGGGTTCAGGCGGCCGGTTCCGAGGATCGTGCCACCGCGGAGCAGGATGCGATCGATGCCCTCGTCGTCGAACAGCGGTACGGCACGGTCGTTCACCAGCCCGGCCCACCCGTCCTGGAACCCCAGGACCGGGGAGTCGTACTCCGAGTTGGCGGTGCGGACCAGGGCGCGGATGACCGCGTTGAGTCCCGGACAGTCGCCGCCGGCGGTCAGTACACCTATACGCACGTCGAGCTCCTCTCGGTTACCCCGCAGTCTAGGTCCGCCCGCCCCGCATCGCGGCGGTCACCGCCCCGGGCTCACCGACTGTTCACCGGTACGGAACGCCATGGTGGCCAGCCCTCCCAGCAGCACGACCACGGCGGGGAGGAACATCGCGTCGGCCACCGCCTGACCGATGTCACCGTGGGCGACGAACCGGGCCTGGACCACCGCGCCGATCGCGGCGGACCCCAGCACCGCCCCGACCTGGCGGGTGGTGTTGTAGACACCGGAGCCCGCGCCCGCCGACGCCAATTCGAGGCGCCGCATCGCGGTCGATGACGTCGGCGCCCACACACACCCGTTGGCCACCCCCATGAGGGCGATCGGACCGAGCAGGACGGGGATCGAGGTCTGGGCATCCATCACCAGCGCGAGCCAGAACAGGGAGACCGCATACGAGAAGTACCCGATGCCCGTGAAGATCCGCGGATCGAGACGATCCGCCCAGCGTCCGACCAACGGCGCCAGCACACCCGCGATCAGGGCCATGGGCAGCAACATCATCCCCGCGCGGGTCGGGCTGAGTTCCTTGACCCCCTGGAGGTAGAACATGAGCGGCACCATCGTTCCGGCGGTGACGAAGCCGATCGTCGAGACGCCGAACGTCCCGATCGAGAAGTTGCGATCCCGGAACAGTCGTAGAGGAACGAGCGGCTCGGTGCGGACGCGGGACTGCCACCACACGAACACGGCGAGACCCACCACGCCCGCCGCGATGAACCCGGCGGTGGTCCCGCCCCATCCGTGTTCCTCGCCCTGCTGGATCCCGAACACCAGCAGGAACATGCCCACGGCCGACAGGACGATCCCGGCTACGTCATACGAGCGCGACCTCGTCTCCAGTACAGGGACCCAGAGCCATACCAACACCACCGCGAGGACACCGAACGGGATGTTGACGAAGAAGATCCACCGCCAGTCGAACGCGTCGATGAGCACCCCGCCGAAGACCGGACCCACCACGGAGGCGATACCCGCGACCGCACCCCACGCACCCATGGCCGCGCCGCGGCGCGCGGGTGCGAACACGCGCGTGATGACGCTGAGCGACTGAGGGGTGAGCAGTGCCGCGCCGAATCCCTGGAACACCCGCGCCACGATGAGGGTCTCGATGTCGGGCGCCAACCCGCACCACAGGGAGGCGCCGGTGAACAGCACCAGGCCCGAGATCGACACCCGTCGCGGCCCGATCTGGTCCCCCAGCCGACCGGTGAACAGCAACGGCACCACGTAGGCGAGCAGATACGCGCTGGTCACCCAGATGACCTGGTTGGTCGTGGCGCCGAGCTGGGTGACGAACGCGTCGGTGGCCACCGCCACGATCGTCTGGTCCACCAGGATCATGAAGAACCCGATGACGAGTGCCGCGAGCGCCTTCCATGCGTCCCTCTCGGGGACGGTCGTCACGCTATCGCGCCTCTCGCGGCCTCGTAGGCGGCCCCGACCCGGTAGAGACGGTCGTCGGCGAGTGCCGGTGCCATGATCTGCAGACCGGCGGGCAGGCCCTCCACCAGACCGGACGGCACGGACATCCCGCAGTGACCGGCCAGGTTCAGCGGCAGGGTGCACAGGTCGAACTGGTACATCGCGACCGGGTCCTCCACCTTGTCCCCGAGCGGGAACGCGGTCGTCGGCGTGGTCGGCGAGATCAGGACGTCGACCTTTTCGTAGGCGGCATCGAAGTCGCGCGCGATCAGCGTGCGTACCTTCTGGGCCTGACCGTAGAACGCGTCGTAGTAGCCGGCCGACAGCGCGTAGGTGCCGAGCATGATGCGGCGCTTGACCTCGGGGCCGAAGCCCGCCTCGCGGCTGGCGGCCATGACCTGGTCGGCCGACCCGTCACCGGTCCGCAGGCCGTAGCGCATGGCGTCGAAGCGTGCCAGGTTGCTGGAGACCTCGGACGGGAGGATGAGGTAGTAGGCGGGCAGCGCGTAGCGGAAGTTGGGGCACGAGACCTCGACGATCTCGGCACCCAGGTCGCGCAGGGTGTCCACCGCGCCGCGGAACGACTCCTCGACGCCGGGCTGGTAGCCCTCGCCGGAGAACTCCGTGACCACGCCCACCCGCAGGCCCGTCAGGTCACCCTTCGCGCCCTCACGCGCGGCGGCGACGACGTCCGGGACCGCCACGTCGAGGCTCGTCGAGTCGCGCGGGTCGTGCCCCGCGATGACCTGGTGCAGCAGCGCGGTGTCCTCGACCGTGCGGCCGCAGGGCCCGCCCTGGTCGAGCGACGACGCGCAGGCGACGAGCCCGTAGCGCGAGACCGTCCCGTAGGTGGGCTTGACACCGACCGTCGCGGTGAGCGCGGCGGGCTGGCGGATCGACCCGCCGGTGTCGGTACCGATGGCGATCGGGGCCTGGTGCGAGGCCAGCGCCGCGGCCGAACCACCGCCGGAACCACCGGGGGTGCGGCTCGGATCCCACGGGTTGCGGGTGGGGCCGTAGGCCGAGTTCTCGGTCGACGACCCCATGGCGAACTCGTCCATGTTGGTCTTGCCGAGGATCGGGATCCCCGCCTCGCGCAGTCGCGCGGTGACCGTGGCGTCGTACGGCGAACGGTAACCCTCGAGGATCCGTGAGCCACAGGTGGTGGGGGCGTCGGTGGTGGTGAACACGTCCTTGAGGGCGATGGGCACGCCCGCCAGGGGTCCGAGCTCCTCGCCGGCCGCCAGTCGGGTGTCGACGTCTTGGGCCGCCCGGAGAGCCTCGTCCGCGCCCACGTGGAGGAACGCGTTGATCTCGCCGTCGACCTCGTCGATACGGTCCAGGTGCGCCCGGGTGACCTCCTCCGAGGACACCTCCCGCGCGGCGATCCGCCCGGCCAGCTCGGCGGCGGTGGCGGTGGTGAGCTCGGTCATGCGTCCTCCCCCAGGATCTGCGGAACCTCGAAGCGCTGTTCGTCGGCTGCCGGGGCCTGGTCGAGTGCCTGCTCCGGGGTGAGGCCGGGCGTGACCACGTCGTCGCGGTAGACGTTGGTGATCGCGGTGGGGTGGCTCATCGCGGGCACGTCCTCCGCGGCGACCTCGGACACCGCCTGCACGTGGTCGAGGATGTCGGTGAGCTGCTGTGCGAACGAGTCCAGCTCGGAGTCGCTCAGTTCCAGGCGGGAGAGCCTGGCCAGATGCGCGACGTCCCCGCGTGAGATCGAGGTCACGTGCCTGCCCCTTTCCGTGACGTGGTCGGTACCGGCCCAGCCTAGTCAGCCCGAATGCGTGCGGCACAATGGGCGTCATGTCTTATCTGCTCCGTGTCATGCTGCCCGACCGACCGGGCAGTCTCGGCTCCCTCGCGGTGGCGCTGGGGACCGTGGACGCGGACATCATCAGCCTCGACGTGGTGGACCGGTTCGACGGGGTCGCCGTCGACGACATCGTCGTGGAGGTCCCGCACGGCACCTTCCCGGACGCCCTCATCACCGCCGCCGAGCGCCTGGACGGCGTGATGGTGGACTCCCTCCGGCCGTTCGGCGGGATCCTCGACGCGCATCGGGAACTCGAACTCATCGACGCCGTCGCCGGGGCGGGTGCCGGGGCTTCCCAACTGCTCGCCGACGAGCTCCCGGCCGCGCTGCGCGTCGGCTGGGCGCTGGTCGTGGAGGTGACCGCGGACGCGCGGTGCCGTCTGATCGCGCGGGGCGAGCCCGCACCGATGTGGGAGGGCGGCGAGGTCTCCGTGCTGTGCGGCCTGGAGCGGGTGACCGCACTGGACGACGACGACGACGGCGTGCCGGCGGAGTGGACGGCCATGGACACCTCGCTCGCGGCCGCGCCGTTGAACTCGGGACACATCCTCGTGGTGGGCCGACCGGGCGGTCCCTCGTTCAGGCCGTCCGAGGTCGCTCGGCTGGGGTACCTCACGGGGATCCTGCGGTCCCTCGACGCCGGCTGACCGGGCGGGCCCGCCGCTCCCTCGACGCCGGTCCGGCACGGATGTCGGTCAGCGGCGGGGTCCGCGTCGCCACGGCCACACCGCGACCGCCGCGAAGAGGAACGCCGTGACCGGCAGGACCCATGCCAGGTCCGTCATGAGGACGATCTGACGGAACTGTTCGTTCGACAGGAACTGCGCGACTTCGTTACAGGAGTAGAGGCAGGAGACCGGGTTCGACATCGGGCCGACCCAGAGCCACACCAGTCCGGCGAACGCTCCGGTCGATGCCCCCGCCACGGCGGAGGCCGACACCGCGAGGATGCGCCGGCGACGCTCGCTCCGCAGACCACGGAGGGAGACACCGACCGCGAGCGCGAGACCGACGCCCGCTCCGAGGAACAACGGCCAGGGGAACTGGACGAGGGGCGTCATCGGGGTCACGGGTCGGTCTGCTCCGGTTCCGCGTCCACCTCCGGGTCCAGGTCCCCTTCCCCCGCCCCGGCCGGACCGTTGTCCATCAGGTCGACGAAGCCGGCCTCGTCCAGGATCGTCAGGCCCAACTCCTCGGCCTTGGCCGCTTTGGACCCCGGGTTGTCGCCCACCACGACGTAGTCGGTCTTCTTGGAGACCGACCCGGAGGCCTTGCCGCCGCGAGCGATGATCGCCTCCTTGATGCCGTCGCGCGTGAAGCCCTCGAGTGAGCCGGTCGCCACGATCGTCAGTCCCTCCAGCGTCCGCGGGATCGATTCGTCACGCTCGTCGGCCATCGAGACACCTGCGGCGGTCCAGCGGTCGACGATCTCGCGGTGCCAGTCGACGTCGAACCACTCGACCACCGAGGCCGCGATGGTCGACCCGACCCCGTCCGTCTCCGCCAGTTCCTCCTCGGACGCGGCGCGGATGGCCTCCATGGTCCCGAACCGGGTCGCCAGGGCGCGCGCGGCCGTGGGGCCCACGTGTCGGATCGACAGCGCGACCAGTACCCGCCAGAGCGGTCGGTCCCGGGCGGTGGCGAGGTTGGCCAGCAGCTTGCGACCGTTCTCGGTGAGCACGGTGCGTTCGGGTTCGGCCCCCGCCTCGATCTGCTTGCGGGTGGCCTTGTCGACGCGGGTGTAGAGGTCTGTCCTGAGCAGGTCGGCTTCGGTGAGATCGAACAGTCCGGCCTCGTTGACCAGCACCCCGCTGGTCAGCAGATCCGAGGCGCCCTCGTACCCGAGCGCCTCGATGTCCAGGGCGTTGCGCGAGGCCAGATAGAACAGCCGCTCCCGCAGCTGGGCGGGACACGAACGCTGGTTGGGGCAGCGCCAGTCGGCGTCGCCCTCCTTCGCCGGGGCCAGGACCGTATCGCACTCCGGACAACGTTCGGGGAAGACGAACTCGCGCTCGGTGCCGTCGCGCCGCTCGACCACCGGGCCGAGGACCTCGGGGATCACGTCACCGGCCTTGCGGATCACCACGGTGTCGCCGATCAACACGCCCTTGCGGATCACCTCGGTCTGGTTGTGGAGGGTGGCCAACGAGACCGTCGAACCGGCGACCGTGACCGGCTGCATGTGGGCGAAGGGGGTGACCCGCCCGGTGCGCCCGACGGAGACCCGGATGTCCAGGAGTTCCGTCATGACCTCCTCCGGTGGGTACTTGTAGGCGATCGCCCACCGCGGCGCGCGGGAGGTCTGACCGAGTCGCCGTTGGACCGCGCGGTCGTCGATCTTCACGACGAGACCGTCGATCTCGTGTTCGGGGTCGCTGCGGTGCTCACCCCAGAACCTCATCCGCTCGACCACCTCCTCCACCCCGGTGGCGGGCGCGGTGTGCGGTGAGACGGGCAGGCCCCACTCGGCGAGGGCGAGGTAGACGTCGTGGAGGCTCTCGAAGGTCGCGCCCTCGACCGCGCCGAGACCGTGGCAGTACATGCCGAGTCGACGTTGGGCGGTGATGGCGGGGTTCTTCTGGCGCAGTGACCCGGCCGCACTGTTGCGCGGGTTGGCGAACGGTGCCTTGCCCTCGGCCACGAGACGAGCGTTGAGCTCGGCGAAGTCCTCGAGCCGGAAGAACACCTCGCCCCGCACCTCGATGAGCGAAGGCAGCGGGCGGTCGTCCGACGGGGTGAGCGTGACCGGGATGTCGTCGATGGTCCGCGCGTTGAGGGTCACGTCCTCCCCCGTACGCCCGTCACCGCGGGTGGCGGCGCTGACCAACCTCCCGTCGCGGTAGACCAGGTCCAGGGCCACCCCGTCGATCTTGACCTCGCACAGGAACGGCAGCCGGTCCTCCGATACTCCCGCCTGCTCGACGGCGGAGGCGACCCAGTCGCGCAGCTCCTCCTCGGAGAACACGTTGTCCAGGCTGGTCATCCGCTCGAGGTGCTCGACCGGGGCGAAATCCGTCGAGAAGCCACCGCCGACCAGTTGGGTCGGCGAATCGGCGGTCCGCAGCCCCGGGTGCGTCACCTCGAGCGCCTGCAACTCCTCGAAGAGCCGGTCGAACTCGGCGTCGGAGACGATGGGCGCGTCCTTGACGTAGTAGCGGAACTGGTGATCGCGGACCGTCTCCGCGAGCTCGGTCCACTCCTGCCGCACCTCGGGCGGGATGTCCCCCGTGCCGACGGGCTGACTGGTGTCATCGGGAAGGCTCACGAGGACAGGGTAATGCCGGGCAGGGCCTCGATGTCGGAGCGCTGCCCTACGGTGAGCCCATGACAACCCACACACAGCCACCCCTCGCCATCGACCGGAACCGACTGCTCGCGTTCGACCTCGAGACCACGGGCCCGGACCCCCGGACCGCCCACGTCGTCTCCTCCGCCCTCATCGCGATAGACGGGCAGCACAAGAAGGAACGGAACTGGCTCGCCGACCCGGGCATAGAGATTCCCGAGGGGGCGACGGCGGTCCACGGCATCACCACGGCCCATGCCCGCGAGAACGGCCGCCCCCACGCCGAGGTCATCGCCGAGACGGTGGCGGCCATCCGCCGCGGATGGGGCGAGGGACGCACGCTGGTGGTGTTCAACGCTTGCTACGACCTGACGATCCTGCGCCGGTGGGACCCGTCGTTCGAGATTCTGGGACCCGTGATCGACCCGTACGTCGTGGACCGCGCGGTGGATCCCTACCGGAAAGGCAAGCGGACGCTCGAGGCCCTGTGCGGTCTACACGGGGTACGACTCGACAGCGCCCACGAGGCCGCGGCGGATGCGCTCGCCGCCGCCCGGCTGGCGTGGAAGATGCTCGGCGGACAGCCGGAGTTGTCGGGTCCGGACTGGCGGGAGGTCAATGCGCGCCAGGCGAGCTGGCACGAGACGCGCCAGCGGGACTTCGTCGCGTACCTCGAGCGGTCCGGCAAGGACTCGTCCGACGTCAACACCCTCTGGCCGATGGCAGTGCTGTAGCGCCGCGTTGTCTGTTACTCCGCGTCGTCTGTTACTCCGCCACCCGCGGGGTGGTCTCGGCCACCAGACGGGCGCCCCGGAGGGCGGCCGCGGCTCGGCCCTCACCGGTCGAGGTCTCCTCGGCGGTGGGCGTGAGGATGACGCGGTCCAGGGTGGAGTACCTGGGCGCGCTCAGTCGGTCGAGCAGAGCCAGCAGTCCCACTGCGGTGTCCTCGGCCTCCGCCACGGTGCGTGGCGGCGGGCCGCCGCCGGGTAGACCCTCCAGGTGGAGGATCCCGCCGTTACCGAGGACCGTCCCGGCTGCATCCAGCGCGGCATGCGACCGGGCTGTGTGCAGCGGCGCGGTCGCCAGGCACACCCCGTCGAGAGGCGTCTCACCCCGCGGGGGGTCGCTGACGACCTCCCAGACCGGAGGTGCCCCAGGGTCGGAGGTGACCGGGAGCCGGATCAGGACCTCTGCGGCCCCGGCGTCGCGGAGCGCAGCGGCGAACCGGCAGAGCGACAGGGCGAGTCGATCGGGCGGGACGGCCGCGATCGGGTCGAGACGGCTGGGCGAGCGGACCGTCCCGGCGGCGACATGCCAGAGCAGGGGCTCGTCCACCAGGATCCGTGCGCCTGCCCCTATCCGGCCCGCCAGCCGCACGGCTCGCGCACTCGCGCCCTCCGCCAGGGAGGCGGCCAGGTCTCGCC
>NZ_JAALDN010000435.1 GCF_014144855.1 Dietzia maris
CCCCCGGCTCCCGCGGATCCTGCAGGCGGTGCTGGCCCTGTCGGCTCCCGCCGTCGTCTTCCCGGCGGCGGCCCGGCGCTACGGGGTGCCGTTCACGCTCGATCTCATGCCCGCCGGGCGCAAGGTCGTCGCGGTGTCCGAGCCCGCGCAGATCAAGGACGTCTTCGCCGGCTCGCCGTCGGTCTTCCACGCCGGCAAGGGCAACGACCTGCTCCGCCCCCTCCTCGGCGAGCACTCGCTGCTCCTCCAGGACGGTGACGAGCACGCGCGCGCCCGGCGGCTGCTGGCGCCGGCGTTCGGGCGGCGCGAGATCGACGGCTACCGCACGCTCGTCGAGGAGGTCACCCGCGAACAGCTGGACCACTGGCCGCGGTCGGGCCGCGTCCGCGCCCACGTGCTGCTCAACCAGCTGACGCTCGAGGTGATCCTGCGGGTGGTCTTCGGGGTGACGGACTCGGCGCGCCTGGACCGGATGCGGCCGATCGTCGCCCGGGCGGTCGATGCTGGCCCGGTGGTGATGATCGGCCTGGGGATCCCCGCGCTGCGCCGGCGGTGGCCGTGGAGCCGGGAGGTGCGGGACCTGGAGACCATCCACGAGTTCCTCGGTGAGGAGATCTCCGCGGCCCGCCTGGACCCGGCCCTGTCCGAGCGGCGGGACCTCCTGGCGCTGCTCGTCCGCGCCTCGGCGGCCGACGCGCAGGGACTGTCGGACCAGGAGCTGCGCGATCAGCTCATGACCCTCGTGGCGGCCGGGCACGAGACCACGGCCACGGCGATGGCGTGGTCGATGCTGGAACTGGCCCGCCACCCGGACGTCCAGGACCGGTGTGTGGCCGAGATCGCCGAGGGCGGGTCGGAGTACCTCGACGCCGTCCTCAAGGAGGTCCTGCGGTTGCATCCGGTGGTGCCGATGGTGATGCGGGAGCTGCAGGAGCCGGCCACCGTCGGCGGGCGGACCTACCCGCGGGGAGTGACGATCTCGCCGTCTATCGTCCTGGCCCACCGCTCCGCGGCCACCTACGCCGGACCCCGTGACTTCGACCCGGGGAGGTTCCTCGGCGAGGTGCCCACTCCGACCGAGTGGCTGCCCTTCGGCGGCGGCGCGCGCCGCTGCATCGGGGCGTCATTCGCGATGATGGAAGGCCAGGTCATCCTGCGGCAGGTGCTGGAGCGGTACCGCCTGGAGCCGGTGGGCAGCGGTCGCGAGTGGCCGCGGTCCCGCAACGTCACCCTGTACCCGTGGCGCCGCGCGCGGGTGGACCTGCGGCGGCGCTGAGCCCGGCCTGCGGGCCTGCGGGCCCGCAGCGCTCCGTGGGCCCTCAGTTCCTCCTCAGGGCCGCCCGGGAGCCGGATCCGCCCGAGTGACGGGTGGTGGGCAGGAGGTTAACGGGACTCAGATGTGCGTTTCGGTGGAGATTTTCCTACCGTGGAGGCTGTGAACGCTTCTGAGACGTCCTCGCCGCAGACCGAAGCGCACCGCGCCTCGGTCACCCGTATGTACACGTGGATATCCGAGAACGGCAGACTGATCGAGCAGGTCAGGGTCGTCCCCAAGGGTGATTCCACCCGCGCCCGCGGTCGGATCGTCGCCGCCCCCGGCGCGGACAACCCCGCCTTCACCGTGGAGTACGAGGCTCAACTCGGCGCCGACACGACCCTGCGCCGGGTGTGGCTGACCCTCACCACGGAGGAGTACGAGCGCACGATCGACCTGGTCTGCGACGACGAGGGGGCCTGGCTGCTCGAGGACTCCTCCGGCACCCGCTCCCGCGTGGGCGGCGACGGCGTGGTGGACGTGGACATCACCTACAGCGTCTTCTTCGCCAGCGTCATGATCCGTCGCCTGGGTCTGCACGCACAGCCGGGTTCCGAGGACGTACGGGTGTTGTCGGTGGATTCCATGACGCTCGACGTCACCGAGGACACGGTCACCCTCTCCAGCGACGACGAGCAGGTCCACGGCATCACCGCCACCGCGTCGACCAGCGCGACGGTCGACGCCGACGGCGTGATCATCGACGTGCCGGGGCTCAGCCGAAGGGCCTGAACGGCCAGCCGAAGGGCCTGAACGGCCAGCCGTCGGGCCTTTCAGAGCCTGTCGGCGAGCCTGACCGCCCTGCCCGCGGCGCCCGCCTCGCGGAGCGCCTCGAGCCACCCGGCCGCCCCCGGCGTGACCTCCGCCGGTCGGAGATCCCCGCCGGTGCGATCGGCCTG
>NZ_JAALDN010000436.1 GCF_014144855.1 Dietzia maris
GGTGCGTGTGACGCCGCCACAGGACCATGACCGCACACACGGTCGCGAACCCCGACAGGACGATGAACACGAGCAGCTGACTGCCACCGTCCACCCCCGAGTCCGGTAGCCGGAGTCCCCGGCCGTCACCGACCGACAACAGCTCCGCCCGGGGCGCCGCGACGATCCACAGCAGCAGCGCGACCACGAACGGGCCCACCACGCCGAGCAGCGTCGACGCCGCGAATCGGGCCGCACCGCCGCGGTGCGGGGCCGTGGTCGACGACGGCGGGGGCGACGATGTCGACGACGACGGGCTGGTCATGCGCACGGACTGTACCAACGCCGGTGGTGCCGACCCGTTGTGGTGTAATCGGACCCGGCTCCGCCGGTGTACGGCACGGTGCCCGGACGCCGGGCCGGGCCCCTACCGACCCACCGGACGACACGTCAGGAAGTACCCGCCAGTGGCCACCATCTCTCCTCCCGCGCCCGCTGGGCGGCGCCGCGGGAAGATGGCCTACCGACACGACATCGACGGGTTGCGTGGCCTCGCGATCGCGCTGGTGGTGGTCTTCCACATCTGGATGGGCCGCGTCTCCGGCGGCGTGGACGTCTTCCTCACCCTGTCCGGCTTCTTCTTCCTCGGCTCGCTCCTGCGCGGCGCCGGCGACCCCGGCACGCCGCTCTCCCCGCTTCCCCACCTGAAGCGGCTGGTCCGCAGGCTGTACCCGGCGCTGGTGGTGACGATCGCCGCCACGGTGCTGGGCACGGTGCTCATCAAGCCGCCCACCCAATGGTCGACGATCTTCGAGCAGACCGTCGCCTCGCTGCTGTACTACCAGAACTGGGAACTGGCGCTGACCGCGTCCGACTACGCCGCCGCCGACGCGACCATCTCCCCGCTGCAGCACCTGTGGTCCATGTCCGTGCAGGGCCAGTTCTATCTGGTCGCCCTGGCGGTGATCCTGGGCGGGACCGCCCTCTGGCGCCTGATCGTCCGCAGGGGCACCCCGAAATGGCTTCTCGTGGGCATCGTCGCCGCGGGCACCGCCGCCTCGGTGTGGTGGGCCGTCCTCGGACAGGCCGACAACCAGGCGTGGAACTACTACGACACCGGCGCCCGCATGTGGGAACTGCTCATCGGCGGCCTGGTGGCCATCCTGCTGGCCGGAATCGTCCTGCCATGGCCCCTGCGGCTACTCACCACCGTCGCCGGACTCTTCCTGGTGGTGAGCACCGGCTTCTTCTTCGACGGCGCCGCCCACTTCCCCGGCCCGCTCGCCTGGTACCCCATCGGCGGCGCCCTGCTCATCATCCTCGGCGGCAACCTCCCGGTCGGGCAGCGCGCCACCCCGGCCAAGGACCCCGTCACCTGGCTCCTGTCCGGACGGGTGTTCCGGCGGCTCGGCGACATCTCCTACTCGCTGTACCTGTGGCACTGGCCGCTGCTCATCCTGTGGCTGTCCCACGACCGCGAAGCCGAGATCACGCTGGTCTCCGGCCTGACCATCATCGTCGTCTCGCTCGTGCTGGCGCTCCTCACCGAGAAGTACGTCGAGCGCCCGCTCCGCATGGCCAGCCGGGCGCGGGGACGCACCACCCCGGCGGCGGCGGCACGCGACCGGCAGCGGGGCGGCCCGGCCCGTTCGGCCCGTGAGCAGAAGCGATTCGTGGGGGCGAGCGTCGTCGTCGTCGTCGCCGTCGTCGCCAGCCTGGGGACCGTCGGCTGGTGGAGCGCCACCTCCGGCTCCCGTTCGTCCGTCCCGTACGTCGACTCCCTCACCGACCCGGGCCACCCCGGAGCGCGGGCGTTCTTCGAGGGCGTCCCCGCACCCGACGACGCCCCCTACGTACCCTCCCTGCTCCAGGTCGGCAACGACCTCCCCGCCAGCACCATGGACGGCTGCATCTCGACCTTCGAGTCGACGGAGGTCGAGATGTGCGTGTACGGCGACGTCACCTCCCCCCGCACCATCGCGCTCACGGGCGGGTCGCACGCCGAACACTGGATCAGCGGCCTCGACGAGGTCGGCCGGCATTACGGCTTCCGGGTGGTCACCGTCCTCAAGATGGGCTGCCCCCTCACGCTCGACGCCTCGGTCTCCGACGGCGACGAACCGCTGTACGAGAGCTGCGCGGAGTGGACCCCGGAGGCACTCGCCGCCCTCGTCGGACTGGATCCCGACTTCGTGTTCACCACGGCCACCCGCCCGGTCGGGGTCGTGGGCCCCGACGTCACGCCGCGCCAGTACGTCGACCTGTGGCGCGCGCTCGGCGAGCAGGGCATCGGCGTCATCGCCATCCGCGACACCCCGTGGCTCAACCAGGGACGCGGACCCATCCGCGCCAGCGACTGCCTCGGCGCCGGCGGCACCCCGGAAGAGTGCGGCATGCCGCGGGAGCGCTCCATCTCCCCCATCAACCCCGCCGCGATCGCTGCCGCGGGCCTCGACTCGGTGCGACTTCTCGACCTCACCGACGGCCTGTGCGACCCCGAGGACTGCCCCGCCGTGGTGGGCAACGTGATCGTGTACCACGACTCCCACCACCTCTCGGGTTCGTGGGTCCGGTCCGCCTCCGGGGAGCTGGCGCGTCAGCTGGGACCCGCGACCGGCTGGTGGTGATGGGCTGGCGGTGGTGATGGGCTGGTGGTGATGGGGACAGCCTGTGACCCGCCTCCGCCTGCACGGCCACGTCCGGACGGCCCTCAGGCACTACCCTGGGTCGGGTGACCCAAGACGACGAGACGCAGTCCGCCCCGGAGCTCATCCGAGCCTGGCCCGGTACCCCCTACCCGCTCGGGGCCACCTACGACGGCACCGGCACGAACTTCTCCCTGTTCTCAGAGGTCGCCGAGCGCGTGGAGCTCTGCCTGATCGACGACGACGGCGGCGAACAGCGTATCGAGCTCGTCGAGGTCGACTACCACATCTGGCACTGCTACCTGTTCGGCGTGACGCCCGGTCAGCGGTACGGGTTCCGGGTCCACGGTCCGTACGAACCCTCCGACGGGCTGCGGTGTGACGCGTCCAAGCTGCTCATGGACCCGTACGGCAAGGCCTTCGACGGCTCCTTCGACGGGGACCCGAGTTTGCACAGTTACGACCTCGACAACCCGGACGAGCGCAACACCGACGACTCCCTCGGGCACACCATGACCACCGTCGTGATCAACCCGTACTTCGACTGGGGCAACGACCGCGCCCCCGGGCACGAGTACCACAACACGGTGATCTACGAGGCGCACGTCAAGGGCATGACCGCGACGCACCCGGACATCCCCGCCGAGATGCGCGGCACCTACGCGGGGATGGCCCACCCGGCGATCATCGACTACCTCACCGACCTGGGCGTCACCGCGATCGAGCTCATGCCGGTGCACCAGTTCATGCAGGACCAACGACTCATCGACATGGGCCTGCGCAACTACTGGGGCTACAACAGCTTCGGGTTCCTGGCGCCCCACAACGAGTACGCGTTCTCCGACCGGCCCGGCGACGCGGTCAGCGAGTTCAAGGCCATGGTCAAGGCCTTCCACGAAGCCGATATCGAGGTGATCCTCGACGTGGTCTACAACCACACCGCCGAGGGCAACCACATGGGCCCCACCATCGGCTTCCGCGGTATCGACAACCAGGCCTACTACCGGCTGGTCGAGGGCGACGAGCAGCACTACATGGACTACACGGGCACCGGGAACACGCTCAACGTCCGGCACCCGCACTCCCTGCAGCTCATCATGGACTCGCTGCGCTACTGGATCCTCGACATGCACGTCGACGGTTTCCGCTTCGACCTCGCCTCCGCCCTGGCCCGCGGCCTGCACGACGTCGACCGGCTGTCCTCGTTCTTCGACCTCGTTCAGCAGGACCCCATCGTCAGCCAGGTCAAGCTCATCGCCGAACCCTGGGACGTCGGCGAGGGCGGCTACCAGGTGGGCAACTTCCCACCGCTGTGGACCGAGTGGAACGGCCAGTTCCGCGACACGGTGCGCGACTTCTGGCGCGGCGAGCCCGCGACCCTGGGCGAGTTCGCCTCGCGACTGACCGGGTCCTCGGACCTGTACGAGCACACCGGTCGTCGTCCCAACGCGTCGATCAACTTCGTCACCGCCCACGACGGGTTCACGCTCAACGACCTGGTGAGCTACAACGAGAAGCACAACGACGCCAACGGTGAGGACGGCAACGACGGCGAGAGCCACAACCGCTCCTGGAACTGCGGGGTCGAGGGCCCCACCGACGACCCCGAGATCATCCAGCTGCGCCACCGCCAGCGGCGCAACCTCCTCACCACGTTGATCCTGTCGCAGGGCACGCCGATGATCGCCCACGGCGACGAGATCGCCCGCACCCAGGGCGGCAACAACAACGTCTACTGCCAGGACAACGAGATCTCCTGGATGGACTGGGACCTCGACGAGGAGAAGCAGGACCTCCTGGAGTTCACCCGGAACCTGGTCCAGCTGCGCAAGGACCACCCCGTGTTCCGTCGCCGCCGGTTCTTCGGCTCCCCGCTGCGTGGCGAGGAGGAACCGCAGGACATCGGGTGGTTCACCCCGGAGGGCTCGGAGATGACCAGCAAGGACTGGGATTCCGGGTTCGGCAAGTCCATGGCCGTGTACCTCAACGGCGAGGGGATCCACGAGCCGGACGTACGCGGTCAGCGGATCGTCGACGACTCGTTCCTCATGCTGTTCAACGCCCACCACGAGCCCATCGAGTTCTCCCTCCTCGGCGCCGACTACGCCGAGAAGTGGGAGGTCGTCCTGGACACCGCCGACCATCTCGAGGAGCGCGCGGACGAGTTGAGCTCGGACGGCACCATCACCGTGGCCGACCGCGGCACGATCGTGCTGCGCAAGGTCAGCTGAGCATGGCCGCCGAGGACGAGACAGGGACCGGGGCCGGGCCGAGCCGGGGCGCCGCGCTGGCGAGCACCTACCGCCTCCAGCTGCGCACCCCCGCCTCGGACCCCGACGGCCGAGGCTTCACCCTGGCCGACGCCGAGGAGCTCGTGCCCTACCTGGCCGACCTCGGCGTGGGCGCGGTGTACCTCTCGCCCGTCATGACCGCCACTCCCGGCTCCACCCACGGCTACGACGTCGTCGACCCCACCACCGTCTCGGCCGAACTCGGCGGGATCGACGCACTGCGCTCCCTTCGCGCGGCGTGCCGGGCCCACGAGCTGGGCCTGGTGGTGGACATCGTCCCGAACCACCTCGGTGTGGACGAGCCGGCCGCCAACCCGTGGTGGTGGGACTCGCTGAGGCGGGGCCCCGACTCGCCGCACTTCTCGTTCTTCGACTTCGACACCGAGGAGGCGAACGGGGCCGACGGCAGGATCGCGATCCCCGTCCTGGGGACACCGGACGACGTGGCGGACCTCGTCGTCGTCGCCCCCGGAGACTCCCCCTCCGGCGAGGCCGAGCTGCACTTCTACGACCACCGGTTCCCGGTGGCCCCCGGCACCGGGGACGGCACCGCCCGGGAGGTCCACGACCGCCAGCACTACCGGCTCGTCCACTGGCGCGAGCCGCTGCTGGGCTACCGGCGGTTCTTCACCGTCACCGGGCTCGCCGGGCTGCGCCAGGAGGACCCCGAGGTCTTCGAGGCCACACACGCCGAGGTGCGGCGCTGGTGCGAGGAGGACCTCGTCGACGCCATCCGCGTCGACCACCCCGACGGGCTCGCCGACCCGGTCGGGTACGCGCGACGGCTGCGGGCGCTCGCCGGCGACGACCGCGTCCTGCTGGTCGAGAAGATCCTCGCGCCCGGTACCGAATCGACCCCACCCGAGGTCCTCGAACCCGCCATGCCCGTCGACGGCACCACCGGCTACGACGCCCTGCGGTTCATCGATCAGCTGCTCGTCGACGCCTCCGGCGAGGCCCGGCTGTCCGAGCTCGCCCGGCGCTACACCGGCGACCCTGGTGACGAGGAGCAGGTGCACGCGCAGTCCGCCGAGC